>NZ_MUNH01000172.1:0-16739 GCF_002154615.1 Streptomyces recifensis | reverse complement strand
CGACGAGCGCGACGTCCTCTCCACGAGCACGCTGGGAGGCGCGCGCACGGTCAGGGTCCTCACGAAGCAGGCGAAGGTCAATCACAGGCCCAAGGCTACCGGTGCCCGCGGACCGGCCGGGACCCATATACCTGGGGCGGGCGCGCGCATCCACACCCTGGGGAAAGTTATCCACAGGCTGTGTGGAGTGACTGTGGATTTCGGAATTGATCATTCCGAGTGAGTTGTCGCCCGTGGAATTCTCGGTTCAAACTCTCTGGATAACCACTTTCGAGTGGAAAGTGGTCGTCCCAAAAGCCGAATCGATGGAAACAGGTGGACGAAGGGTGATCCGGGCTGGGCAGAATGCAGCTGCGGACTGTGAACCGATTTGTCGACCGGCTGGGCCTTGTTGTCGACTTGTCCCCAGGTAGAGAAGCGGACCTGTGGATAACTTCTGTGGATAACGCGGACCGCTAGAAACGGCCGTCCTGGCAGCGGGTCACCCAGTCGGAGGCGGCCAGGAACTCCTGGTCGGACGTGCCCGGCTGAAGGGGCCGCGCCCCGCCCGGCGCGATGTCGGCCCGCGGATAGGAACCCAGGAATCGCACCTGGAGACAGACCCGCTTCAGCCCCATCAGTGCCTCCGCCATCCGCCGGTCGGAGATGTGCCCCTCGGCGTCCACGCAGAAGCAGTAGTTTCCGATGCCCTCGCCGGTCGGCCGGGACTGGAGCAGCATCAGGTTGATACCGCGGGTGGCGAACTCGTCGATCAGGTCACGCAGGGCGCCGGGGTGGTCCTCCCGCTGCCACAGCACCACCGAGGTCTTGTCCGCACCGGTCGGCGCGGCGGGCCGGGCGGGCCTGCCAACCAGCACGAACCGGGTCTGCGCGTTCTCCGCGTCATGGATGTCGGTCTCCAGCGGCACCAGGCCGTACCGCGCCGCGGCGAACTCACCCGCGAAGGCCGCGTCGTACCGGCCCTCCTGGACCAGGCGGGCGCCGTCCGCGTTGGAGGCGGCCGACTCCCACAGGGCGTCGGGGAGGTGGGCGCGCAGCCAGTTGCGGACCTGCGGCTGAGCTGCGGGATGGGCGGTGACCGTCTTGATGTCGGCCAGCTTCGTGCCCGGCCGGACCAGCAGCGCGAAGGTGATCGACAGCAGCACCTCGCGGTAGATCGTGAGCGGCTCACCCGCGACCAGCTCGTCCAGGGTGGTGGTGATCCCGCCCTCGACCGAGTTCTCGATCGGCACGAACGCGGCCTCCGCCTCGCCGGTGCGTACCGCGTCCAGCGCGGACTGCACCGAGACGTACGGGATCAGCTCGCGGGTGGCGGCCTCCGGGAGAGTGCGGAGGGCGACTTCGGTGAAGGTGCCTTCGGGACCGAGATACGCGTAACTCGCTGGCATGCCCTCACCCTAATGGCCCTGCGGCGACCCGGCCCGGCCGTCTCATGCCGGCCACCCTTCCGGGTGGTTTCGATCCCGGACGCCTGCGAGACGAGCGTCCGGGATGCCTGGTCAGCCCTCCAGCAGCCGCTGGCCCACGTACTCGCCCTTCGCCGCGCCCCCCGGCACCGCGAACAGCCCGCTCGCCTCGTGCCGCAGGTACCGCGACAGCGCGTCGCCCCGGTCGAGCTTGCGCTGCACCGGGACGAAGCCGCGCAGCGGGTCGGCCTGCCAGCAGATGAACAGCAGCCCGGCGTCGGGGGTGCCGTCCGCGTCGTAGCCGTCGTGGAAGGAGAAGGGGCGGCGCAGCATCGCGGCCCCGCCGTTCTGGTCGGGCCGGGTGATCCGGGCGTGCGCGTTGAGCGGGACGACGTACTCGCCCTGCGCGTCCGCCTTCTCCAGGTCCATCGGGGTGGTCTCGTCGCCGCCGGACAGCGGGGCGCCGTCCGACTTGCGGCGGCCGATCACCGCCTCCTGCGCCGGGCGCGCCAGCTTCTCCCAGTCGTCCAGCAGCATGCGGATGCGGCGGACGACGGCGTAGGAGCCGTTCGCCATCCAGGCGGGCTCGCCCGAGGCGGGCACGAAGATCCGCTGGTCGAAGTCCGGTTCGGCGGGCTTGGGGTTGCGGGTGCCGTCGATCTGGCCCATCAGGTTGCGCGTGGTCATCGCATGGGCGGTGGTGCCGGGCGAGCGGTTGAAGCCGTTCATCTGCCAGCGGACGCGGGCCGCGTCGCCCGCCTCCTTCTGCAGGGCGCGCAGCGCGTGGAAGGCGACCAGCGCGTCATTGGCGCCGATCTGCACCCAGAGGTCGCCCTCGCCGCGCTTCCTGTCGAGGTGGTCGGCGGAGAAGTCGGGCAGCGGGTCCAGCGCGGCCGGCCGCTGCTTCTCCAGCCCGGTGCGGGCGAAGAAGCTGTGCCCGAAGCCGAAGGTGACGGTCAGCGAGGAGGGCCCGGCGTCGCGGGCCACATCGGTGTCCTCGTGCGGGGCCGGCTCGCCCGCCATCAGCCGCTCGGCCGCCGCCGACCAGCGGCGCAGGAGGGCCGCCGCCTCCTTGCGGCCCGCGCCCGGCTTCAGATCGAAGGCCACGAGATGGCCGTGGGCCTGGAGGGCATCGGTGATGCCGGGCTGATGTTTCCCGTGAAACATCGCGCGGTCCGTGCCGATCGAGGTGAGCGGCGTGGCCGGGGCGGGCGCGGCGGCGTACCCAAGGGCGCCGCCCGCCGCGCCGAGCACGAGGCCGGTGGCCCCGGCGGTGCCGAGCAGGGCTCGGCGGGAGACGCCCCGGCCCGGCTCGGGGGCGGGCCGCCCGGCTTCCGGGATACGGGTCTGGGGGACGGACGGGTCGGGCATGGTGCGGTTCAGCCGATCTGCGCGTTCTTGGAGACGGTCACCTGGTCGATGTCGGAGGTCCGTACGGTGACGGCGACCTCCCAGTCTCCCGCCATGGGGACCTGGACACCGTCGGCTGCCCAGTGGCCGGTGGTGATGTGTTCCGGGGTCACCGGGAGCGGGCCGATCTTCTTCGCCTTCAGGGTGAGGGCGACCTTCACCTCGGGGATGTCGTACGGGCGCCCGTCGGGCCGCTGGACGTACAGATGCATCTCGTTGGCGCCGACGCGGGCGGGGTCGAGGTCGATTCTGACCAGGCCCTTGCCGTTCTTGCCACCGGTGTCGAAGGGCATGTCCAGGGTGAGGGCGCCGGAGCTGTCGGCCGGGGAACTCGCGGCCGGGGCGGTGGCCGCCCTGGCCTCCTGCTCGGTACGGCCCGGCTCGGTCTGCGTGAGCGCGGTGGTCACCGCGAGCAGCACGACGGCGACGCCGGCCTCCGCCAGCACCGACCGGCGCAGCCCGGCCCGACTCGGGTCGGCATCCCGCACCCGCTTGCGCCGCGCGGTCTCGACGGCGGCCCGCTGCCGCGCGAGCTGTGCGGCCCGGCCGGGGTCGGCGGGAGCCTCCTGTTCGGCGGCCGGCCCGGTTTCCCCGGCCTCGGCGACGGCGGCACCGGACGGCACGGTGGCGGCGAGGGGCGCCTGCTCCTCCGCCTCGGCCTGCGGGGCGTCCTCGGCTGCCTCGGACGCCGCTTCGGCCGTACCCCCGAGCCTGCCCGTCCACCGCCGGGAGATCCACGCCAGCCCCACCATGACCGCGACAAGCCCCAGCTTGACCAGCAGCAACTGGCCGTAACGGGTGTCGGTGAAGGCCGACCAGGAGCCGAGCTGACGCCAGGACTGGTAGACACCGGTGGCGACCAGGGCCAGAACGGAGCCGAAGGCCAGCCGGGAGAAGCGCCGCACGGCACCCGTGCCGAGCGGGGTGTCGGCGGGCGCCCGGTACAGGGCGACGAGCAGCGCGGTCAGTCCGCCGAACCAGCAGGCGACGGCGAGCAGATGCACGATGTCGACCGGCATGGCGATACCCGGCTGGAGCCCGGTGGACGCGTGCTCGGCCATCGCCCAGCTCGCCGCGAGCCCGGCCCCGACGACGACCCCGCCGATGGCGAGCCCGAAGCCCAGGTCACGCCGCTCGGCGGCCGCGTCCTCATCGGCCCCCTCCTCCTCTTCCCGCCGCGCGTACGCCCCGAAGAGCACCGCGACGAACAGCGCGGCGGCGGCGAGCAGCAGCAGCCGGGAGACCAGCGCGGCCCCGGTCTTGGTCTGGAGCACCTGCCCGAGCAGATCGAGGTCGAGGACGTCGCCGAGCTTGCCGGAGGAGGTGTACGACCCCCGAAGCAGCAGCAGCCCGAGCGTTGCCGCGGTGAGCGTCAGCCACCCGCCGACCACGAGCCGCTGGAGCGCCCGTACCCCCGCGCCCTGCCGCCAGCAGGCCAGCACGAAGGCGGCGCCGCCGCCCAGCACGATGAAGCCCGCGTAGGACAGGTACCGCCCGACGGCGTACAGCCGGCCCACCGGCCCGCCGCCCGCACCCGCCCCCGTGTCGGAGACGACCGTGCGCGAGGGCGCGCCGATGGAGAAGGTGTAGGCCCCGGCGACGGGGTGGCTGTCGGCCGAGACCACCTGGTAGGCGACGGTGTAGGTACCGTCCGCCAGCCCGGCGTGCAGCCGGACCGCGTAGGTGGTGCCGCTGACGTTCGCCGGTCTGCCGGACTGGACCGGCTTGCCCTTGGGGTCGAGCACGCGCAGCGAGTTGTCGCCCATCGCCACCTGCTCGGAGAAGGTGAGCGAGATCTGGGTGGGGGCCCGGTCGACCACCACCCCCTGCGCGGGGTCGCTGCCGGTCAGCGCGGCGTGCGCGGAGGCGGGCGCGGCGCCCGCGAACAGCGCGCCGGTGACGGCGAGGAGCAGCAGTACCAGGGTGCGCAGCCGGGGGGTGATGGTCCGCGTCAAGGTGGTCCCTCCCTCAGTGTCCGGTCGACGGGTTGTACGTGGCGGACCGCACCGGCATCTCGACGGTGAGCGGACCGGACCGGGCGAAGCCCAGCTTGAGCTTGACGGTCTGGCCCTGGCGCGGCTTCTGCTTGAGCTGCTCGAACATCAGGTGGTTGCCGCCGCTTCGGAACACGAGCCGGCCGTGCGCGGGCACCGCGAAGGAGGTGCGCTCGGCCATGGTGCCGCCGCTGGTGCTGTGCATGGTGACCCGGCCGATGTCGCTGCTGACCGAGGTGAGCTCGTCCTGCTCGCCGCCCCTGTTGGTGACGGTGAGGAAGCCCGCGGCCATGTCGGCGGCGACCGGCTGGGGCATGTAGGTGGCGCTCACCGACAGTTCGGGCTCGCCGGCCCCCTGTCCGGAGCCGCACCCCGTGAGGGCGAGGGCGGCGGCTAGGGCGGTGACGGGCAGCGCGGCCCGCTTCACGGCTTCGCCCCGCGTACGAGCTTGGGCAGGTCCTTGGTCCAGTCGTCGACGGTGGCCTCCTCGCCGTAGAGGACGTAGCCGCCGTTCGTCTTCGGGGAGAAGGCGATGACCTGGGTGCCGTGGACGGAGACGGTCTTGCCGTTCTTGTCCTTGCTGGTCGGCTCGACCGAGATGCCGAGCGAGCGGGCGCCCGCCTGGATGGTGGCGAAGTCGCCGGTCAGGCCGGTGAAGCGCGCGTCGATGCTCTTGAGCCAGGTGCCCAGCTCGGCCGGGGTGTCACGGCCGGGGTCGGTGGTGACGAAGACGACGCGCAGGTCGTCCTGCTCGGCCTTGGGCAGCGCCTTCACGGCGACGGCGATGTTGCTCATCGTCGTGGGGCACACGTCGGGGCAGTGGGTGTAGCCGAAGTAGACGAGCGTCGGATGGCCCTTGGTCTCGGCCCGCAGGTCGTACTTCTTGCCGCGGGTGTCGGTGAGGACCAGGTCGGGCTTGGCGAAGGGCTGGTCGAGGACGGTGGCGGCCTTGTCGGAGCCGCCCTCCTCGACCACGGAGACGGGCGAGGAGGCGGAGTCGTCACCGCTGCCGCAGGCGGACAGGGTGAAGGCGGCGGCGGCCAGCAGGGCGGCCGCGGCCAGCGTCTTCTTGCGCGGAGAAAGCGGAGAGAGCATGGAGAGATGTCCCGGGGGGTCGATGACTCCCGCGCGCACCGGGGCCGTACCGGGCGGGCACGGCCCCGGTGCGCGCGGATCAGTTGGGGTCAGGCGGTGCGGCGGCGGCCCGCGAGGACGCCGTAGGCCACGCCCGCGACGCCGATCACGATGCCGACGATGCCGAGCACGCGGGCGGTGGTGTCGGTGCCGCCGTCGGAGTCGGCGGCCGCCTCCTGGTGGGCGTCGTCCTTGTCGCCGCCCTTGGCGTCGTCATCGGCGGCGGCGGCCGTGCCGTGGTGGTCGTCGGTCGCGGCGGACAGCGCCAGCGTCGGGGCCGGGTTCTCCGGCTCGTCCTGCCCCTCCTGCGGCACCTCGATCCAGCGGACGACCTCCTTGTTGGAGTACGTCTGGATCGCCTTGAAGACGAGCTGGTCGGTGTCCTCGGGCAGCGCGCCCAGCGAGAGCGGGAACTTCTGGAAGTAGCCGGGCTCGATGCCCTTGCCGTCGGCGGTCCAGGTGACCTTGGTGACGGCCTCCCCGATCTTCTCGCCGTGCATGGTCAGCGGCTTGTCCAGCTTGGACTTGGTCACCTTCACGCTCCAGCCGGGCACCGGCTGCGGCATGACGGAGGCCAGCGGGTGCTCGGCGGGGAGGTTGACCTCGATCTTCGTGGTGGAGGCGTTGTCGCGCTCGTTGGGCACCTTGAAGTCGACGGTGGCGTAGCCGCCCTTGGCCGCCGTGCCCTCCGGCTGCACGGAGACGTGCGCGAAGGCGGGGACCGACACGGCGAGGACGGTCGCCCCCGCCACGGCGACGGCGGCGGTGACACGGGAGGCGGTACGGGAGATCTGCATGCTGGGAAAACTCCGCTCTTGAGCGAGATCCGGTGCTGAGCCCGGTGACGGTGAGGGGTGCGCGGGGCGCGCAGGAGAGGCGCACGCGCGCGTGCCGCGCGACGACGGCCGTTCCCCTCCTCGTACGTACGGGAGCGGTGGTCGCGTCAGGCGGCGAGACGGAACGCGTCGGCGGGCGGCCCGCGCCGGATCACCGAGTGCTGGAGCGCGGCGGCCTGCGGGACCGGCGCCTCGTCCCGCTCGGTGCGGGCGAGGCGCGGGGCGGGCCCGGACGCGGGCAGCAGCCCGGCGTACAGGGCGCGGGTCAGCGCGAGCGCGGCCCGCAAGGAGCGCACGAGTGCGCCCTCCGCGACCCCGTGTGTCGACAGCTCGACCAGCCGCAGCACGGCCAGGTCGCCCCGGCGCAGCAGCCAGCCCAGGGCGAGCGCCGCGAGGAGGTGGCCGAGAAGCATCGGCAGCGAGAGCAGGGAGAGCGCCGACGGCACCGGGCCGGCCGGGGAGCCGGCCATGCCGGAGGCGTGCCCGCCGGTCGCCGCGTGCCCGGTGAAGCGGCCCGAGGCGTCGATGAGACGGGCGTCGAGCAGCAGGCGGTAGGCGTGGCCGGGGGTGAGGGTGGCCGGGCCGGACCCGCACAGCAGCTGGGCGGCCCGCTGGACCATCTCGTCGTCGGCCGCGCCGGAGTGCGCGGTGCCCATGGACGCCATGGGCTGCGCGGTGTGCTGGCCGAGGCCGAACAGCGTGTGCAGGGCGACCTGGCCGAGGGCGAGGAGGGCCGTGATGGCGGGTACCGACCGGGCCCGTCCGGCGAGCGGCGCCATGACCAGCAGGGAGCCCGCGAACCCGGCGCCCAGCGTCCACAGCGGGACGTTCGCGCAGGAGGCCGTGGTGTGCCCGGCGGCGGCCAGCACGACACAGACCGCGGCGAAGACCGCGGCCCGTAGCAGCCGGACGCGGGGTCCGGGTCGCGCCGTGCGCGGACGAGGGGCACTCATGGCGGGGCTCATCATCGCACTGCGCCCGCCGCACCCCCGAGGCAGGGCCGCCGGATCGCGCCACCGCCGGGACGCGCGCTGCGGCGACGGCCGTACCTCATACCCCGATTCGTCCCGGCGCACATCGACCATATGGGCGGCATCACGTCACTTGCGGGCTTACGGGCGCTCACGCGCGGCAATAGGTAACGGTATGTCGAGCCGCGGCCGGGAGGCTGGAGCATGAGCATCTGGTGGTCACTCCATCTGCGCCGCGATGCCGCGAGCGTCCCGCTCGCCCGGCGGCTGCTGATCGGCACCATGGAGACGGCCGGGGTCGACCCCGACGTCTCCTACGACATCTCCGTGGCCCTCACCGAGGCGTGCGCCAACGCCGTCGAGCACGGCGGGAACGCGCACGGGGAGCACACGGAGGCGTATCGGGTGACGGCCTATCTGGACGGCGAGAAGTGCCGCATCGAGGTGGCCGACTCGGGCCCCGGTGTCGCGTCCGCCCCCGCCCTGGGCATCCGGATGGCCCGCGTGGACGCCGAGGACGGCCGGGGCCTGTGTCTGATCCGGGAGCTGGCCGACCACGTCCACATCGGCGCCCGGCCGGGTCGGGCGGGCACCGTGGTCAGCTTCGACAAGATCCTGAAGTGGAAGAAGGACCCCTCACTGCTCACGGCGTGAGGGGTCCTTCACACAAGGGCCGGGCACGATGCCCGGCCCGTCGTCGTGTCGTCAGCCCTTGAGCGACGCCATCCACGCCTCGACCTCGCCGGAGCGGCGCGGCAGCCCCGCCGACAGGTTCCGGTTGCCCTCGGCGGTCACGAGGATGTCGTCCTCGATCCGGACGCCGATGCCCCGGTACTCCTCCGGCACCGTCAGGTCGTCGGCCTGGAAGTACAGGCCGGGCTCGACGGTGAGGACCATGCCGGGCTCCAGCGTGCCGTCGACGTAGGCCTCGGTGCGGGCGACCGCGCAGTCGTGGACGTCCATGCCGAGCATGTGACCGGTGCCGTGCAGGGTCCAGCGGCGCTGCAGGCCCAGCTCCAGGACGCGCTCGACCGGGCCCTCGACCAGGCCCCACTCGACCAGCTTCTCGGTGAGCACGCGCTGGGAGGCGTCGTGGAAGTCGCGGAACTTCGCGCCGGGCTTCACCGCCGCGATGCCGGCCTCCTGGGCCTCGTACACCGCGTCGTAGATCTTGCGCTGGAGGTCGGTGTAGGTGCCGTCGACCGGGAGGGTGCGGGTGACGTCGGCGGTGTAGAGGGTGTGGGTCTCCACGCCGGCGTCCAGCAGCAGCAGGTCGCCGGAGCGGACCGGGCCGTCGTTGCGCACCCAGTGCAGGGTGCAGGCGTGTGCGCCGGAGGCGCAGATCGAGCCGTAGCCGATGTCGTTGCCCTCCACGCGTGCGCGGAGGAAGAAGGTGCCCTCGATGTAGCGCTCCGAGGTGGCCTCGGCCTTGTCGAGGACCTTCACCACGTCCTCGAAGCCGCGCACGGTGGAGTCGACGGCCTTCTGCAGCTCGCCGATCTCGAACTCGTCCTTGACCAGGCGGGCCTCGGAGAGGAAGACGCGCAGCTCCTCGTCGCGCTCGGCGGTGACCTTGTCGGTCAGGGCCGCCTCGATCGCGGCGTCGTGACCGCGCACCACGCGCACCGGCCCGGTGGCCTCACGCAGTGTATCGGCCAGCTCGCGCACGTCGGCGGCCGGGATGCCGTACAGCGCCTCGGACTCGGTCAGCGAGTGGCGGCGGCCGACCCACAGCTCGCCCTGGCCGGAGAGCCAGAACTCGCCGTTCTCGCGGTCGGAGCGGGGCAGCAGATAGATGGTGGCCTGGTGGCCGCCGGCGGTGGGCTCCAGGACCAGGACGCCGTCCTCGGTCTGGTTGCCGGTGAGGTAGGCGTACTCGGTGGCGGCGCGGAAGGCGTACTCGGTGTCGTTCGAGCGGGTCTTCAGGTTGCCCGCGGGGATCACCAGACGCTCGCCGGGGAAGCGGGCGGACAGCGCGGCGCGGCGGCGCGCGGTGGCGGCGGCCTGCGGGATCGGCTCCAGGTCACGCAGCTCGGTGTCGGCCCAGCCGGAGCGCATGTTCTCCGCCAGTTCGTCGGAGACACCGGGGTAGAGACCGTTCTTGCGCTGCTTGATGGGCTCCTCGGCCTCGGTGGCCTCGTCGGTAACGGCCGGGTTGAGCTCGTCGGACACTGATCCTCCTCGGTACGGCGTGTGGTCTCCCCCAGGGGGCACGCGGCGCTCGCGTCCACGCCCGAGCGAGGGTGCCTCCATCATCGTACGTTCGTACCGAAACCGGACCGGTCGGGCCTGCCTCGGCTCAGTCGAAGCGGGCCGCCAGGAGCACCACGTCCTCGTCGGCGGTGTCCTCCTCCGGCAGGAGGGTGGCGAGGACGTGATCGGCGACGGCGCCGGGGTCGGCGCGCAGGGCGCGCGGCACGCCGGCCGCGGCCGCGTGCAGCCGGGCGAAGGCCCGGTCCATGGCCTCGCCGGTACGCCGGAGCAGCCCGTCGGTGTAGAGGAGAACCGTCTCTCCGGACTGGACGCCGAACTCCACGCTGGGCGCCTCCCAGCAGGCCAGCATGCCGAGCGGGGCGGACAGGGAGGTCTCGACGTACTCGGTGCGGCGCTCCCCGACGAGCAGCGGCGGGCTGTGCCCGGCACCGGCCAGGGTGACCCGGCGCGCGGCGGGCTCGCAGTAGGCGAACAGGGCGGTGGCCGAGCGGGCGGGCTCGGTCAGCCGGAGCAGCAGCTCCAGGTCGGAGAGGACGGCGACCGGGTCCTCGCCCTCCATCACCGCGTAGGCCCGCAGGGAGGCGCGGAGCCGGCCCATCGCGGCGACGGTGCCCGGCCCGCTGCCGGTGACGGAGCCGACGGAGAGGCCGAGGGCGGCGTCGGGCAGCGGCAGCGCGTCGTACCAGTCGCCGCCGCCGCGCGGGCCGGCGCGGTGCCGGACGGCGAGCTGGACACCCGGGACGCGGGGGAGCCGGGAGGGGAGCAGTTCCTCGGTGAGGATGGCGGTGTTCAGGCGGGCGCGCTCCACCTCCAGCAGCAGGGCGAGGTGCTCGGTGGTCTGGCGGAGGTAGAGCGCGACGAGATGTCTGTGATGTTCGTCAGGGGCGGCCGGTTCGTCGTAGAGCCAGACGGCGGCGCCGATGTGGGTGCTGTCGGTGGCCAGCGGCAGGGCGTGGCTGGCGGCGTAACCGAGGCGGGCGGCGACCTCGCGGTGGCGGGGGTCGAGGCCGGGCTCGGCCAGGAGGTCGGCGGTACCGGTCAGCAGCGCCTCGCGGGGGACGGTCTCCATGTGGCCGAGATCGGCCCGGCCCAGACCGAGGCCGACGGTGCTGCGGGGGCCGAGTCCGTCGCCGGGTTCCAGTACGACGAGACCGCGCCGGGCACCCACGAGGGCGGCACCGGCGCGCAGCAGTTCCTCAAGTGCGGCTGGCAGAGCTGATGTTCGGCACATCCGCTCGGTCAGCTCATGGAGGGTGGTGAGGTCGGAGACCCAGCCGGCCAGCCGGTCCTGGAGCAGGCTGCCGGGGGCCTCCGCGGCGGCGACGGGGAGCGGGGTGCCTTCTGGGGCGTCCGGTGCGGGACCGGCTTCCGGGGCGAGGGATGCGGGCGCGACAGTGTGGGCGGGAGTGGGAACCGTGGGATCGATTCCGGCCACTTTCGGAGGGTGCGGGGCGTTCATGGCGTCCGGCTCTCGGACCGGTGCGTCTTGCTGAAAAGCATCGCAAACCCCCATGTGATTCTGCGCCGCCAGCAGTGTCTCCACATGTACACGCACTCGTGAGGGGATGTCCAGCATTGTCCTGCGGGGATTCCTGGTGTTGGCGGGGCGCGGGAGGGATATCCCGGAACCCCTTGCCCTACTGGCAAGTTGGCTGGAAACTGCCTCGGGTGGAGCGTCATTGCGGTCGACTGGCCCTGCTCGACGGAGCGTCACCACGGTCGTGCGGGGTACGTACTCGAGAGAAGTCCAGGGGTGGCCACAGGCCGCCCGGAACCTGGCGAAGGACCCGGACGTCATAACCACCGACGACCGGGCCCCATCCTCCCGTGGCGGAGGCGGAGAGAAACACGCGCGACGGCAAAACGCCAGACTTCGCCACCCCCGTGCCGTGTCCGTGCTCCAGAAGAACCGCACGTCTGAAGAACCGCACGTCGGACGCGGCCGTTGTTCCATCCCTGGGGGTTCCCCCGCCGTACGCGGGGGCGTGATGCGCCAACAGGTACGCACAGTGAAGTGATCCACACATGTTGTGATGTCCACGGTGTTGCCAGCGGTGCAACGGAAAGGAACGAGCGCTCATGCGCGAGATCCTCGGAAGCCGAAGCGGCCTTCCGCCCCGACGGGGCGACGACGGCCCGGCGCTGATCGACGCGGCCACGACCTTCGCGGCGACGTGGCGGTGGCCCGTACTGCCGGGCACCGCCCCCGATCCGCAGGGCCCGGCCGGCTGCTCCTGCCCCGACCCCGCCTGCACGGTGCCCGGTGCCCATCCCGGTGACCCCGATCTGCTGGCGGCCACCACCGACGCCCGCATGGTGCGCTGGTGGTGGACCAGCCGGCCGGACGCGCCGATCGTGCTCGCCACCGGCGGTCAGGCCCCCTGCGCGGTCAGCCTGCCCGCCGTGGCCGGAGCCCGCGCGCTGGCGCTGCTGGACCGGCGCGGCATGCGGCTCGGCCCGGTCGTCGCGGCCCCGCACCGCTGGGCGATCCTCGTGAAGCCCTACTCCATGGAGCAGTTGGGCGAACTGCTGTACGCCAAGGACTTCGTCCCCGGCTCGCTCCGCTTCCACGGCGAGGGCGGCTACCTCGCCCTCCCGCCCTCCACCACCGGCCAGGGTGACGTCCACTGGGAGCGCGCCCCGCTGCCCGGCTCCGCCTCCCCGTGGCTGCCCGACGTGGAGGCCGTGGTGGACGCGGTGGTCGAGGCCCTCACTCGTACGGGTGTGAGCGCGCCCGAGTTGTAGGGGTGTCGGGGGCGCGCGGGGCCTTCGGGTCGCGCGCGCTCGTTATCTTCCGCCCATGCTGCGAATTCACCGGTCCCGCGCGGGCGGGCCGGGAGCCGGTCCGCTCCGTACCTCCGCCCTGGCGGGTCTCGTCGCGGCGGCGCTGCTGCTGTCGCTGGGCGGGGCGTCGGCGGAACAGGACGTGGACGGGGACGGGGACGGACGCGCGGCTTCGGCTGCGGTGCCCTCTTCCCCGGACCGGATGACCCGCACCCGCTGCGGGCCCGAACTCGCCTCGCCCGACGGGCTGGAGGCGCAGACCTGTGTCCTGACGCGGGGCGGCGACACCTGGGCGCGGGTGTACTACCGCAACACCACCGGCGACGCCCTGGACGCCGGCCTGAGCCTGCTGGGCCCGGACGGCCGGGCGGTGCGTACGACGTGTGTCACCGGCGCGGACGACGCGCCCGCCACCTGTGAGACCCCGCGTGAGCACACGTGGGGCGCGGGGGCCGCGTACACGGCCGTCTCCGAGTTCGCGCGCGGCGCCGAGGAACCGCTGCTGCTCCGCTCCGCCAGCAACTCCGCTGACTTGCACGGAAGTTGAGGAACCGAGGCGGCCGACCGGGGCCGGCGCGGGCATGGAAAGGCCCGGTTGCTGGCGACGGGGGATGCACCAGCAACCGGGCTACTGGAACGGTAACAAGAGATCGGCGGTTCGCAAATTCGGTCCGGCTCATTCGGACACCGATTCGCTTGTCACACCGAGGAGTTGTGACAGGAGTCACCCGCTCCCCAGCTCCAGGCCCTACCGGGGGTCAGCTGAGCGTGACCTGCCGGTTGGTGAGGCCGCCGCGTGCCCGGCGCTCCTCCGGGGTGAGCGGCTCGGTCACCGCGAGGGCCGCGGCCAGCCGCTCGGCGAACTCGGCGGCCGGCTTCTCGATCTCCTCGGCGCCGACCCCGCTCGGCAGGTCCCACACCGGCACGGTCAGCCCGTGCGCGCGGAACGAGCCGACCAGGCGGGTGCCCTCACCCAGGCTGGACGTGCCCGCCGCGTGCAGCCGGGCCAGCGCGTCCAGCAGGTGCTCCTCCTCGTGCGGCATGACCCAGCGCAGGTGGTTCTTCTCCGGGGTCTCGCACCAGTACGCGGCGTCCACCCCGGTCAGCTTGACCGTGGGGATCGCGGCGGAGTTGGCCCGCTCCAGGGAGGCGGCCACCTCGGGCGTCGCGTTCTCCGCGTCCGGCACCCAGAACTCGAACCCGCTGTGCACGACCGGCTCGAAGCGGCCGTCGGCGGCGAGCAGGTCCTGGAGCCGGGGCGCGTCGGAGAGGGCGCGGCGGCCCTCCACCGGGGTGCCCGGCTCGGCCACCAGGGCCCGCTGGAGGGTGTCGGCCAGATCGCGGCTGATGTCGCCGGAGGGGGTGTCGTTCTGCAGGCCCAGCAGCACCGAGCCGTCGTCACGGCGCAGCGCGGGCCACGCCATGGGCAGCACTGTGGCCAGCGTGACCGAGGGGACGCCCTCGGGCAGGCCGTCCTTCAGGGTGAGTTCGACGGTCGCGGCCGGGACCAGCTCGCGCAGCGCCACCCAGTCGCACTCGCCCGGCAGGCCCTCGAAGGGGCGCTGCACCAGTTCGGTCACCGCGTGCGCGGCCGCGCGGCCGTGACACGCCTTGTAGCGGCGGCCGCTGCCGCAGGGGCACGCCTCGCGGGCACCGACGACCGGAACCTCGCCCCCGGCCCCGTGCGGCTGCGGGCGGCTGCCCTTGGTCTGGGGTCGCTTCTTGGCCATCGTGGCTGTCTCCCGGTAACGGCTGGTCTCGTACGGGCGGGAGCCTAGCCGTTCGGGCCGCGAGCCACGGGAACCTGTGGACGACGCGGGCGGGGGTGGGCAGTGCCTGTGGACGACCGCCTCTTCCGGGACGCCCGTTCAGTCCAGGCTCTCGAACGCGTCCGTGAAGCCGAGTTCGGCCAGCGCGGCGACCGGTGCGGGGGTGGTGACGCGCGTAGCGAAAGATTCGAGCGGGGTGCCGGCATCGGGATCGTGCACGTCCGCGTGGACCACCACCCAGACCGTCACTTCGCCCGGCACGTCGTCCCGCACGCCCCAGTCGTCGGCGAGCGCGTCGATGATGCTCAGGCCCCGGCCGCCGTGCGCGGTGACCGAGGGGGTGGCCGGGGCCTGAGCATGTCGGGCCGCCGCCGTCGGTGACCTCCACGATGAGCCGTCCGCGCGGGTCGATCCGCCAGTCCGCGCGCACCGCGCCGTCCCCGGCCCGGGCACCGCCCAGGGGGCGTCCGTGCCGGTACGCGTTGCTCAGCAGCTCCGAGAGAATCAGCACGGCGTCGTCCACGACCGGTTCGGGGACCCCGCCGCCGCGCAGTTGCGCACGCATCCGGTGCCTCGCCTTCCCCACGCCGGCAGGGCCATGAGGTACGGCCATGCTCGACGACGCGGGCACTTCCTGTGCCACCACCAACGCCACCCCCGAGACCTCCTTCGCCCCACGCCACGGTGTGGATGCCCCATTGGCCTGAACCGGAAACCGGCCAGTCTCGTTCCGGCGACGCATTCGCGATCCAGGTGCGGGAGGCGAACGCGCCGGAGCACTCCCCGAGTCCGCGGCAGGGGTCAGCGGCCGAGACGCCCGAGCACCTCGCGCGGGCGGTTGGTGATGATGGCGTCGACGCCGAGTTCCACACAGAGGTCCACGTCGGCGGGGTCGTTCACCGTCCACACGTGCACCTGGTGACCGGCCTCCTTGAGCCGTCGTACGTACGCCGGGTGGCCGCGGGCGATGCGGAGGGAGGGGCCCGCGATGGTGACGCCCTCGGGGAGGCGTCCGTCGCGCAGGCGCGGGGTGGCGAACTGGGCGAGCAGTACCAGGGGCAGGGCCGGGGCGGCGGCGTGCACCCGGTGCAGGGAGCGGGCGGAGAAGCTCATCACGCGCACCGGTGAGGCTTCGGGGGAGGCGGGGGCGTGCAGCCCGTACCGGCGCAGCAGGGCGAGCAGGCGCTCCTCGACCTGGCCGGCCCAGCGGGTGGGGTGCTTGGTCTCGATGGCCAGCTCGACCCGGCGCCCGGCGTCGGCGACGAGTTGGAGGAGGCGCTCCAGGGTCAGCACCGAGGTCTCCTCGCGGTCCTCGGGCCGGTGTTCCCAGTCGGGCTCCTCGTCCCGGCCCGCGCGGCCCTTCCAGGAGCCGAAGTCGAGGGCCGAGAGGTCGGACAGCTCCAGGGCGGAGACCGCGCCCCGGCCGTTGGAGGTGCGGTTCACCCGGCGGTCGTGGACACAGACCAGATGTCCGTCGGCGGTGAGCCGTACATCGCACTCCAGGGCGTCCGCGCCGTCCTCGATCGCCTTGCGGTAGGCGGCGAGGGTGTGTTCGGGCGCGTCCTCGGAGGCTCCACGGTGGGCGACGACCTGGATCGTGTGGTGTGGTGCGTGGGTCACCGCGTCATGGTGCCACCGACCGGGGGTGGTGCGGGGCGCGCGAGCGGGCAGGCGACCGGGAGGAGTGCGCCACCGGGCGGGCCTCCGTGCATACTTATCTCACTTATGCCTGAGAAGTCCTATATAAAGGGTCCCCGCAGTCCCACAGGTACCGCTTACGGTGCCCTGACGGCCCGTGGGAAAAGCTGGGTGCGTACAACAGGAACAGGTACGGGACCATGTGCGGCCTTGTCGCGCCGGTCCGCGCGTCTTGGGCGACGGGCGTGCGCACGGCCAGGGGCATGACCGACCATGGACCAGCGCGACCGTACGCGCCCCGTGTACGACGTGGCGCGATCGGTGGGCGACTGAGCATGATCGAGTTCGACCGAGCGCGACCGACGACAACAGCCGTGGATCGAGGAGAGAAGAGCTGTGAGCACCGAGAACGAGGGCAACGCGGTACCCCCGGCCCCGTCCGCACCTCCTGTGCCGGTGGCATCTCCCGCTCCCCCGCAGGGTGACGCGGGTGCGACGGCTCAGCTTCCGCCGGTGCCTTCCGGCCCGCCGGAGCAGCACCCGTACGGACCCGGCCCCACCCAGACGTACGGCGCCCCCGAGG
>NZ_MUNH01000171.1:0-9997 GCF_002154615.1 Streptomyces recifensis | reverse complement strand
GGCCAGGTCCCCGGCTCCGCCCTCCGCGGAGTCCTCAGCGACCAGCCCACCGACCGCCCCCGAGTGGCCGACCTGCGCCGCAGGTAGCGCCTCGACGGGGTACGCCGTCACCCGCACACCCTGCGTAGGGTGCCGGGCATGACTCAGGCGCACCCCACCCGCACGGCCCCGGAGGATCTGCTCCACCGCCTCACCCACCTCCGGGTGAACCGTTCCTCCGGCGGGCCGGCGCTGTACAAGCCGGTGACACTGCTGTGGGCCATGGGACGGGCCCGGCGCGGCGCTGAGCGGCTGCTGTCCTGGGCCGGGACGGAGCGGGAGCTGGGCGAGGCGCTGGCGGCGGCGGGGGTGCCCGCGCGGCCGCACTACCCGGTGGCGTCCCTCAGGCAGGACGGGCTGTGGTCCCTGCCGGGCCAGGAGGACGCGCCCACCGCCCATGGCGACCCGCGCCCATGGTTCGCCGAGCGGCAGCCACTGGGCGGCCCCACCGAGGAGGTGTACGACCTCTTCCGGGACTCCGCCGTGGCGCGGCTCGCCGTGCAGGAGCAGTTGCTGGAGCTGTACTTCGCGGAGCGCGACCCGGCGCCCCTGCTCGCCCGGCTCGGGCTGCCGTACGCCGGACCCGGGGTGGCCGCCGAGCCGGAGCCGGACCCGCTGGACCTCCAGTGGCCGAAGGCCCGCCCGGGCGACCCGGAGCCCTGGCTCGTCACGGCCGCCGAGTACGAACAGGGCTGCCGTCTGCTGGAGCTGACGGAGGAGCGGCGGCACGGCGAGCGGTCGCCCGCCGCGGGCAGCCGGCCCGTACGCTCCTCGGCGGCGAGGCTGCTGGTGCTGGGGCGCAGCGAGGGCCGGTGCGAGAACCCGGAGTGCGGCGGGCACCCCGCCGAGCGGACCGACCGGGGGCTGCCGCTGCTGGAGGTCGACCACGTGCGGGACTTGACCCTGGGCGGCCGCGACCACCCCGGCCAGATGGTCGCGCTCTGCCCCAACTGCCATGCCGTCAAGACCCGTGGCCGCTCCCGCGAACGGCTGCGCGCGCTGCTGCTGCGGGTGGCGGAGGAGAGGCACCGGCAGATGCGTACCGGGAAATGACGAACGCCCGGCTCGGGGCCGGGCGTTCACCACGTTGCGGCGGAGCGCGTCAGTCCTTGATCTCGCAGATCGGGGCGCCCGAGGTGATGGAGGCGCCGACCTCGGCGAGGAGGCCCTTGACGGTGCCGGCTCGGTGGGCGTTGAGGGGCTGTTCCATCTTCATGGCCTCCAGGACGACGATGAGGTCGCCCTCCTGGACGGTCTGGCCCTCTTCGACGGCCACCTTCACGATGGTGCCCTGCATCGGGGAGGCGAGGGTGTCGCCGGAGGCCACGGGGCCGGACTTCTTGGCCGCGCGGCGCTTGGGCTTGGCGCCGGCCGCGAGGCCGGTACGGGCCAGGGACATGCCGAGCGACGAGGGGAGGGAGACCTCCAGGCGCTTGCCGCCGACCTCGACCACGACCGTCTCACGGCCCAGCTCCTCGTCCGCCTCCGCGTCGGCGGGGGCGGTGAAGGGCTTGATCTCGTTGACGAACTCGGTCTCGATCCAGCGGGTGTGGACCGTGAAGGGGTCCTCGGAGCCGGTCAGCTCCGGCGCGAAGGCCGCGTCCCGGACCACCACACGGTGGAACGGGATGGCCGTGGCCATGCCCTCGACCTGGAACTCGTCCAGCGCCCGCGCTGCGCGCTCCAGCGCCTCCTTGCGGGTGCGGCCGGTCACGACCAGCTTGGCCAGCAGGGAGTCCCACGCCGGGCCGATGACCGATCCGGCCTCCACGCCCGCGTCCAGCCGGACACCGGGGCCGGCCGGGGGGTCGAAGCGGGTGACGGTGCCGGGGGCGGGCAGGAAGCCACGGCCCGGGTCCTCGCCGTTGATGCGGAACTCGAAGGAGTGCCCGCGCAGCTCGGGGTCGCCGTAGCCCAGCTCCTCGCCGTCGGCGATGCGGAACATCTCGCGGACCAGGTCGATCCCGGCGACCTCCTCGGTCACGGGGTGCTCGACCTGGAGGCGGGTGTTGACCTCCAGGAAGGAGATCGTGCCGTCCTGGCCGACCAGGAACTCACAGGTGCCGGCGCCCTCGTAGCCCGCCTCCTTGAGGATGGCCTTGGACGCCCGGTACAGCTCCTCGACCTGGGCCTCGGAGAGGAACGGCGCCGGGGCCTCCTCCACGAGCTTCTGGTGGCGGCGCTGGAGCGAGCAGTCACGGGTGGAGACGACGACCACGTTGCCGTGCTTGTCGGCCAGGCACTGGGTCTCCACGTGCCGGGGACGGTCGAGGTAGCGCTCCACGAAGCACTCGCCCCGGCCGAAGGCGGCGACGGCCTCGCGGACCGCCGAGTCGTACAGCTCCGGCACCTCTTCGAGGGTGCGGGCGACCTTCAGGCCGCGACCGCCACCGCCGAAGGCGGCCTTGATCGCGATCGGCAGGCCGTGCTCCTTGGCGAAGGCCACGACCTCCTCCGCGCCCGAGACCGGGTCCGGCGTACCGGCGACCAGCGGGGCACCGGCGCGCTGCGCGATGTGCCGGGCGGCGACCTTGTCACCGAGGTCCCGGATCGCCTGCGGCGGCGGGCCGATCCAGGTCAGACCCGCGTCCAGCACGGCCTGGGCGAACTCGGCGTTCTCCGAGAGGAAGCCGTAGCCGGGGTGGATCGCGTCCGCGCCGGACTCCCGGGCGGCGTTCAGGACCTTCCCGATGTCCAGGTAACTGGTGGCCGGAGTGTCACCGCCCAGGGCGAACGCCTCATCCGCGGCCCGGACGTGCAGAGCGTCCCGATCCGGGTCGGCGTACACGGCCACGCTCGCAATGCCTGCGTCCCGGCAGGCCCGCGCCACACGGACAGCGATTTCGCCACGGTTGGCGATGAGCACCTTGCGCACGATTGAGGCTCCCTCCTTGAAACAAGCCGAGTTTAGGGACAGCCGACACGGCACATCGACCCGTCCCCAATGGTGAGCTTGCCCACACGGAGCGTGATGCGTGGCCCGCTCGACCCGCGAAAGCCCTTGTCGCACCTCGGTACGCAGGACTCCACCGGAAAACCCTAGCCCCGCCATGTGGCCAAGGTCTCTGTGAGAGCGTGCTGCGGGCCACGCGGTTTCTTTGTGGAGTCCCTACGAATGGCCCAATGATTCTTTGCCGCCGCCCGAGGTCTTGTCCCCCGTTCTACCCATGAGTAGCGTTCGCGCTGATCCGGCGTACTGCCGGTAACAGGCGATCCGCGCAGGGGCGGCGGCGAAGGTGGGGTGGGGCCGGTGGTGCGCAGACCGGTGGCATGGCTCGTGACGGTCGTCCTGCTGGCCGAGGCGGTCGGCATCGCGGCGGTGAACTGGCTGCTCGGCGTGGTGGTGGACAACCAGCGGATGTCCCTGGCCGGGCTCGACCCCGATGTGATGGCGACGTCCTCGAAGGTGGGAGCCGTGCTTTTCGGGCTCTACTTCGCCTTCTGCGCCCTGGTGGCCCTGCTGGTCGCGGTGCGCGACCGCGCCCCGGCCGGCCTCGGCCGGGTCCTGCTGATCAGCGCCGCCGTGGTGCACGGGCTGCTGGGCGCGGTCGCGTGGGGCCTGGTGGGCCCGGGGGCGTTCCTGGCGATGATGGTGGTCCTCGCCCTGCTGGTGCTGCTGCTGGTGACGTACGACCGTCCGCGTGACACGGGCGCCCGTCCGGCCGGCGACACGCCCGGCGCGGGAGGCGCCCCGGCGGCCGCCCCGGAACCGAAGCCCACGTCCACCCCTACGGGTGACCCTCAGGACCGTACGGCCGACACGCCGAACATCACTCGGACGGCGCCCACAACTCCGTGATCCCGACCCCCAGTTCGCGCAGCAGTTTGCGGACCAGGGGGAGGCTGATGCCGATCACGTTGCCGTGGTCGCCGTCGATGCCCTCGATGAAGGGCGCCGAGCGGCCGTCCAGGGTGAAGGCCCCGGCGACGTGGAGGGGCTCGCCGGAGGCGACGTAGCGGGCGACCTCCTCGTCCGTCGGCTCGCCGAAGCGGACCACGGTGGAGGCGGTCGCGGAGACGTACCGCTTGGCGGCGGTGTCCCAGACGCAGTGACCGGTCTGGAGGACCCCGGCGCGGCCGCGCATCGCCTTCCAGCGGGCGGTGGCCTCCTCGGCGTCGGCGGGCTTGCCGAGCGCCTGTCCGTCCAGCTCCAGCACCGAGTCGCAGCCGATCACCAGCGCGCCCTGCACCTCGGGCCGGGCCGCCACCACGGACGCCTTGGCCTCGGCGAGGGCGAGGGCCAGCTCGGCCGGGGTGGGGGCGGTGACGGCGTCCTCGTCGACTCCGCTGACGATCACCTCGGGCGCCAGCCCGGCCTGCCGCAGCAGACCCAGCCGGGCGGGGGACTGGGAGGCGAGAACGAGGCGGCGCCGCTGGTCTGTCATGCGATCAGCCTAGCGCCGGACCTCTCCTCACCTCAGCCCGATGACGATCATCGCCAGCACCATGGCCAGGGCCATGAAGAGGCCGAGCCGCCTGAGCTTCTCCTCCATGTGACGGAGTTCCTCGGGCGGCTCGTTCTCGGGGTCTGACCACAGCATGGCTCCAGCGTGGGGCGCGGGCCGGCCCGCGCGCCTGAGTACCCGTACTCAGGTTCCCGCTCAGCCCGGCCAGTAGGTCCGGGACCAGGACACCGGCCCCGGCCGGGGCAGGCGCCGGGTGGCGATGCGCGCCGGGTCCGACCACGCGTCGCGCGGCCCCTCCGCGCCGGACGGCTGCTCGGCCGCCGCCACGGCGCGGGCGCGGACCACCGCCAGGGCGGCGGCCAGCTCCTCCGGGGTCGGGTTGCCTCGTACTACCTTGATGTTCATGACGGCTCCCGTCGGCGCTGTCCTACAGGGGGATGTTGCCGTGCTTCTTCGGAGGGAGGGATTCCCGCTTCGTACGGAGCTGACGCAGCCCGCGGACGATGTGGCCGCGGGTGTCCGACGGCATGATCACCGCGTCCACGTAGCCGCGCTCGGCCGCCACGTACGGGTTGAGCAGCGCGTCCTCGTACTCCTGGACCAGCCGCGCCCGCGTCTCCTCGCCCGTGCCGGCGGTCTCCGCCTCGGCGATGGTGCGGCGGTGCAGGATGTTGACCGCGCCCTGCGCGCCCATCACCGCGATCTGCGCGGTCGGCCAGGCCAGGTTGAGGTCGGCGCCCAGGTGCTTGGAGCCCATGACGTCGTACGCGCCGCCGAACGCCTTGCGGGTGATGACGGTGATCAGCGGGACGGTGGCCTCGGCGTAGGCGTAGATCAGCTTGGCGCCGCGCCGGATGATGCCGTCCAGCTCCTGGTCCACGCCGGGCAGGAAGCCCGGCACGTCCACGAAGGTCAGCACCGGGATGTTGAACGCGTCGCAGGTGCGCACGAACCGGGCGGCCTTCTCGGACGCCTTGATGTCGAGGCATCCCGCGAACTGCATCGGCTGGTTGGCCACCAGCCCCACCGGGTGCCCCTCGACCCGGCCGAACCCGGTGAGGACGTTCGGCGCGAACAGGGCCTGCGTCTCGAAGAACTCCCCGTCGTCCAGGACGTGTTCGAGCACGGTGTGCATGTCGTACGGCTGGTTCGCGCTGTCCGGCACGAGAGTGTCCAGCTCGCGGTCCTCGTCGCTGAGCGCGAGGTCCGCCTCCTCCGGGTAGACCGGGGCCTCGCTGAGGTTGTTGGACGGCAGGTACGACAGCAGCTGCTTGACGTACTCGATCGCGTCCTTCTCGTCGCCCGCCATGTGGTGGGCCACGCCGGAGTTGGTGTTGTGGGTGCGGGCGCCGCCCAGCTCCTCGAAGCCGACGTCCTCACCGGTGACCGTCTTGATCACGTCGGGGCCGGTGATGAACATGTGCGAGGTCTGGTCGACCATCACCGTGAAGTCGGTGATCGCCGGGGAGTAGACCGCGCCGCCCGCGCACGGGCCGACGACCAGACTGATCTGCGGGATCACTCCGGAGGCGTGGGTGTTGCGGCGGAAGATCTCGCCGTACGCGCCCAGCGAGGCGACACCCTCCTGGATGCGGGCGCCACCGGAGTCGTTGATGCCGATGACCGGGCAGCCGGTCTTCAGCGCGAAGTCCATGACCTTGACGATCTTCTGGCCGTACACCTCGCCGAGGGCGCCGCCGAAGACGGTGAAGTCCTGGGAGAACACGGCCACGGGGCGGCCGTCCACCGTGCCGTACCCGGTGACGACACCGTCGCCGTACGGGCGGTTCGCCTCCAGGCCGAAGTTGGTGGAACGGTGGCGGGCGAATTCGTCCAGCTCGACGAACGAATCGTCGTCCAGGAGGAGTTCGACGCGTTCACGGGCCGTCAGTTTGCCCTTGGCGTGCTGCTTCTCGACCGCGCGTTCCGAGCCGGCGTGCGTCGCCTCGTGGATACGCCGCTGGAGATCCGCGAGCTTCCCGGCGGTCGTGTGGATGTCGGTGTCGTGACGCTCTTCCGGCTCGGACATCGGGATGCGGCTCCCTGCCTGCTCAAAAGGGGGGACGATTACTCATCCGTAGCGTAGTGCGGGGCCCGCCTCTCAGGAGTGCGGTCTTTCCCACACCTAGGGTTACTTGCATGACGCCGCACAATGCCTCAGGTCCCAGCCGCTGGTCCGACCTGGACCGTCCGCCGCTCAACGTGACCGCGCTGCGCCGCGGGCTCCTGCACGAGGGCGGGCTGTGGACCTCGGTCGACGTGGTCCAGCGCACCGGCTCCACCAACTCCGACCTCGTCGCCCGCGCGGCCTCCGGCGCGGCGGACGAGGGCGCGGTGCTGGTCGCGGAGGAGCAGACGGCCGGACGCGGGCGGCTGGACCGGCGCTGGACGGCTCCGCCGCGCTCGGGCCTGTTCTTCTCCGTCCTGCTGCGCCCCGCCGAGGTCCCCCTGGAGCGCTGGGGCTGGCTCCCCCTGCTGACCGGCGTCGCCGTGGCCACCGGCCTGTCCCGCGCGGCCGGGGTCGACACGGCCCTGAAGTGGCCGAACGACCTGCTGGTCACCGTCGGCGGCGAGGAGCGCAAGGCGGGCGGCATCCTGGCCGAGCGCGCCGGCGAGGACGGCGTGGTGGTCGGTGTCGGCCTCAACGTCTCCCTGCGCGCCGACGAACTCCCCGTCCCGCAGGCGGGCTCGCTGGCGCTGGCCGACGCGGTGTCCACCGACCGCGACACCCTGCTCCGCTCGGTGCTGCGTTCCCTGGAGACCTGGTACGACCGCTGGCGCTCCGCCGGTGGCGACCCCGTCACCAGCACCCTCCAGGAGACCTACGCGGCCGGCTGCGCCACCCTCGGCCGCCAGGTCCGCGCGGAGCTTCCCGGCGACCGGGCGCTGCTGGGCGAGGCGGTCGCGATCGACGGCGACGGCCGGCTGGTCATCGCCACGGCGGAGGGTGTGCGGGAGGCCGTGGGAGCCGGGGACATCGTGCATCTGCGTCCGGCGTAGCGGGCGGTGTCCGGCGGCGGGACAGGCGTTCCCGGCCCCGGAAAGCGGGCAGAGGGGCGTGGGGACGCCGCACCGCGCCCCCGTCGTGCGCGGTGCGCGCCGGACGGTGCTTCCCAGGGGTGAAGAGTGCGTCCGGTGGGCGGTCCCGGCGGAGTGAGCTGGCGCACACCTGCCGTAGAGTTGAGGCCGGTCGGTACCTGACCGCGGCAGATCGGAAGGGCAGCAGGCGTGAGCGTCGACGACACGGGCTCCGGCGCGGGCGCGGAGGGCCGGGTGGACCCCGACGCCCCCGACCCCGGCGACGACCCGCTCGCCCTCCGCCTCGAACAGCTCATCCTCGGCGCCGAGCGCCGCTACACCCCCTTCCAGGCCGCCCGCAGTGCCGGTGTCTCCATGGAGCTGGCGTCCCGTTTCTGGCGGGCGATGGGCTTCGCCGACATAGGCCAGGCGAAGGCGCTCACCGAGGCCGACGTACTCGCCCTGCGGCGGCTGGCCGGTCTGGTCGAGGCGGGGCTGCTCAGCGAGGCCATGGCGGTGCAGGTGGCGCGCTCCACCGGGCAGACCACCGCCCGGTTGGCCGAATGGCAGATCGATTCCTTCCTGGAGGGGCTGACCGAGCCCCCCGAGCCGGGCATGACCCGCACCGAGGTCACGTATCCGATCATCGAGCTGCTCCTGCCCGAGCTGGAGGAGTTCCTCGTCTACGTCTGGCGCCGCCAGCTCGCCGCGTCCGCGGGGCGGGTGGTGCAGAACGTGGACGACGCGGAGATGGTCGACCGGCGGCTCGCCGTCGCCTTCGCCGACCTCGTGGGCTTCACCCGGCTCACCCGGCGGATGGAGGAGGAGGAACTCGGCGAGCTGGTCGAGGCGTTCGAGACCACCGCCGCCGACCTGGTCGCCGCGCGGGGGGGCCGCCTGATCAAGACTCTGGGCGACGAGGTCCTCTACGTCGCCGACGACGCGGCCACCGCCGCGGACATCGCCCTCCGCCTGGTCGAGACGCTCTCCAACGACGAGACGATGCCCGAGCTGCGGGTCGGCATGGCCTTCGGCACGGTCACCACGCGCATGGGAGACGTCTTCGGCACGACCGTGAACCTCGCCTCCCGGCTGACCTCGATCGCTCCCCGCGACGCCGTCCTCGTCGACAGCGCCTTCGCGGAGGAACTCATCCGCACGGGCGTCGCCCCCGCCTCCGAGGCCGAAGCGGCCGAGGCCGCCGCGACGGCCGAGAAGGAGGGCGAGACCCCTCCCGACTACCGCTTCGCCCTCCAGCCCATGTGGCAGCGCTCGGTGCGCGGCCTGGGCATGGTCGAGCCGTGGCTGCTGGCGCGGCGCGGCGAGACGGGCTGAGGGCTCCTACCGGAGTTCCAGGCACACACCGAGTACGGGCACACAGAGGCCCTTGCCGTCTGGCGGAGGCGCCGAGGCGCTCGCCGTGGGGGCCGGTGTCGTCGGTCTCGTCGGTGCCGGTGTGGGCGCCGGCGGGGTTGTCCCGGGGGCTTCGGGCGCGGTGGAGGTCTGCGGGACGCCTGCTCGCGGCGTCTCGCCGGGCCGCGCGGTGGGCGGTACGGCTCACGGGAGCCCGGTCAGCCTCGGCGGGTGCCGGCGGGGGTACGAGCTCCTCGGCGGGTGCCGTCGGAGGTACGAACTCCTCGCCGCCGGCGGGCAGGGGCGACGCCGGTGCGGGTGGTGCGGCGCTGTCGTCGGCGCGGGCGGCGAGGTAGGCGGCGGCGCCCCAGCCGAGCACGGCCTCGGCGAGCGCGAGGGGGAGTCCGTCGTGGAAGCGGGCGAGCTGGTCGGCGGTGCGGGCGCAGTGGCCGCAGCCGTCCAGGTGGCCGCGCAGGTCCGGGTCCATGGCGAGGCCGCCGCCACGCCGGAAGGTGACGTCCAGCATCCGCAGGTAGCGTCCGCACTCGGCGTCGGGGGCGAGTTCGCGGTGGGTCTGCAGGCACTCCTCGCGCAACCGTTCCCGGGCGCGGGCCAGTTCGACGGCCGTGCTCTCCTCGTCCAGCCCGAGCAGCGCGGCGGGCACGGCGAGGGGTTCGTCCTCCACCTCGGTGTGCCAGAGCACCGCCTGCCAGCGCTCGGGCAGCGAGCGGAACGCCTGCATGGCCAGGGTCCGTTCGGCCTCGTGCATCGCGCGTACGTCGGCACCGAGATCGGCGCCGAAGGCACCCGGGGAGCCGGTGTCGTCGGCCACCTCGGCCGCCCTGGCGGCCTGTTGGGCGAACACCGCGAAGTCGTCCACCAGCTGCTCGCGCTTGGCGGACTGCGTCCAGTGCGCGGCGACCCGGCGCACCGAGGTCAGCAGATAGGCGCGCACCGCGAACTCGGGACCCGAACCGCCGCGCACCGCCTGGAGCATGCGGGCGAACACCTCGGCGGTGAGGTCGTCGGCGGTGTGCCCGTCCCGGCAGCAGGTGCGCGCGTAGCGCCGCACCGCGTCCGCGTGCCGCCGGTACAGCTCCTCGTACGCCGAGTCGTCCCCGGCGCACCCCCGGCCGATCGGCTCGCTGATCGGGCGGGTGTGCGCCGGGGACGACTCGGCG
>NZ_MUNH01000170.1:0-5312 GCF_002154615.1 Streptomyces recifensis | reverse complement strand
TCGCCCGGCACGGCGCCGACGAGGACAAGCACGGCCGCATCTTCGAGGCCCTGCTGCGAAAGCGCGGTCTGAAGCCCGTCGAGGTCCCGCCCGACACCGACTACACGATGCTCCTCGAACGCCACGGCATCGGGCTCGCCCACGACAAGCTCAGGGCCGACCGGCCGCTGACCGAGCGGGACATCATCACCTACCTCGCGCACAGCCGCGTCACCGAGCAGCGGGCCTCCGAGCAGATGCGGATGCTCCTCAGGCACTTCGGCGACCATCCCGACCTCGGCCGCGCGGTGCGCATGATCTCCCACGACGAGGACAACCACCTCGCCTACTGCCACGAGGAGCTCCTGCGCCTGGCGTACCAGGGCCACGGCCGGACCATCCAGCGCATCCTGCGCGAGAGCGCGCTCGCGGAGATCCGGATCTACCGGGACGTCAGCCTCGCCGTCATGGCCCACATGGGCCGCGTCCTTCGCTGGTCCGCCGCGAGGAACGCGCTCCTCGCGGCCGGCATCCACGCCCTGTACGCGTGGGAGCGGGCCGTCGGCTGGCGCCGCATGGTCACCCTGGAGATGCCCGAGCGGCGCGACGCCCTCGGCGGGCCCGCCCCCAGGGCGACCGAACTCGTGTGAGCTACAACCAGCCGCGCCGCTTGAAGTTCCGGTACAGCAGCAGCTCCAGCACCACCATCACCGCGACCACCGCGGGGTAGCCCCACACCCAGTGCAGCTCCGGCATGTGCTCGAAGTTCATGCCGTAGACGCCCGCTATCAGCGTCGGGATCGCGGCCATCGCCGCCCAGGACGAGATCTTGCGCATGTCGTCGTTCTGCCGCACCCCCATCTGCGCCAGATGCGCGGAGAGGACGTCGGACACCAGCCGGTCCAGGCCCTCCACCGACTCGTTGACGCGGGTCAGGTGGTCGTTGACGTCCCGGAAGAACGGTCGCGCCGAGGTGTCCACGAACGGCACCGGGGTCGCCGACTGCCCCATCCCCGCCAGCCGGGTCATCGGGACCGCCAGCGGCACCGTCGCCCGGCGGAACTCCAGTACCTGCCGCTTGAACAGGTAGATCCTGGAAGCGGTGTCCCGTGACCCGGCGTCGGACGGGGAGAACACGTCCGCCTCCAGCTCCTCCAGGTCCGTGCCCAGCTCGGTCGCGACATCCAGGTACTGGTCCACGGTGGCGTCCGCCACCGCGTACAGCACCGAGGTCGGGCCGTGGCGCAGTTTGTCCGGGTCTTCCTCCAGCCGCCGCCGCGCCTCCGGCAGGGGGGAGGACTCGCCGTGCCGCACCGTCACCACGAAGGAGTCGCCGAGGAAGAGCATGACCTCGCTCGTCGTCACCGTGTCGCGCGCCGACTCGTAGCACACCGGCTTCAGCACCACGAACAGCGAGTCGTCGTACGACTCCAGCTTCGGGCGCTGGTGGGCCTTCAGGGCGTCCTCGACCGCCAGCGGGTGCAGCCCGAAGACCTTGCGGACCTCTTCGAACTCGTCCGCCGTCGGATCGTGCAGCGCGATCCAGACGAACGCGTCGTCGGACGCACGCGCCTCCCGCAGGGCTTTCGCCGGGTCGTCGGACGACTCGGTCCGATGCCCGTCCCGGTAGATGGCACAGTCGAAGATCACGGAGCGCATTCTCCCGCCGTCCTGCCCCGAACGTACTCGGGGCTCCCCTCATTGTGCGCCCCCGGTCACCGCCCGGCGGCGCCGGTCTACGCTGGGCCGCATGCCCACCCTGATCCTCGTTAGGCACGGCCGTTCCACCGCCAACACCGCGGGGCTCCTCGCCGGCTGGACCCCCGGCGTGGCCCTCGACGAACGCGGCGCCGAGCAGGCCGCCGCCCTCCCGGGCCGTCTCGACGGCCTGCCGCTGGCCGAGATCGTCGTCAGCCCCCTCCAGCGCTGCCAGGAGACCATGCGGCCGCTGCTGGACGCCCGCCCCGATCTCACCCCCCGCACCGACGACCGGATCGGGGAGTGCCACTACGGCGACTGGTCGGGCCGCAAACTGGCCGAGCTGAAGGACGAACCCCTCATGGAGGTCGTCCAGACGCACCCGTCCGCCGCCGCCTTCCCCGGCGGCGAGTCGCTGCGCGAGATGCAGACCCGCGCGGTCGCGGCCGTACGCGAGTGGAACGCGCGCGTGGAGAGCGAGCACGGCCCGGACGCCGTGTACCTGATGTGCTCCCACGGCGACATCATCAAGTCGATCGTCGCCGACGCCCTCGGCCTCCACCTCGACCTGTTCCAGCGCGTCTCGGTGGAGCCCTGCTCGGTCACCGCGATCCGCTACACCCGGCTGCGGCCCTATCTCGTCCGCCTCGGCGAGACCGGCGACCTCTCCTCGCTGGCCCCCCGCGAGACGCCCCCGGACGACGACGCACCGGTCGGGGGCGGTGCGGGCGCACCGTGATCGCCGCCCGCAGTAGGGTGAGGCGGTCGGCCGCACGGTGTGCCCGCACGCCCGTACCGACCGCTTGAACCGCTCGAACGATCCCGAACCCAATGGAGACAGGACGTGTCCCGTCAGGTGTTCCTCTACGACCCGCCGGACCGCTTCGTGGCCGGCACGGTCGGACTGCCCGGACGCCGTACGTTCTTCCTCCAGGCCACCGCCGGCCCGCGGGTGACCAGCGTGGCTCTGGAGAAGGCCCAGGTCGCCGCGCTCGCCGAACGCATGGACGAGCTGCTCGACGAGGTCGTGCGGCGCAGCGGCGGCAATGCCGCGGTGCCCGCCGTCGCCCCGGTGGAGATCGCCGACACCGGCCCGCTGGACAGCCCCGTCGAGGAGGAGTTCCGCGTCGGCACCATGGCGCTCGCCTGGGACGGCGAGGAACAGCGCATGGTCGTCGAGGCCCAGGCCCTGGTGGAACTGGACGCCGAGACCGCCGAGGACCTCGCCGAGGCCGAGGAACGCCTCCTCCAGGACGAGGAGAACGGGCCCCCGATGCTGCGGGTCCGGCTCACCGGCGCGCAGGCCAGGGCCTTCGCCAAGCGCGCCCTGGACGTCGTCAACGCCGGGCGGCCGCCGTGCCCGCTGTGCAGCCTCCCGCTCGACCCGGAAGGACACGTATGTCCGCGCCAGAACGGATACCGCCGGGGAGCGTGAGCGCCGCGGACACGGAAACCGGCGCGGACGCCGCCGAACTGCTCGCCCACGGCGAGCTGACCGTACGCGGCCGCATCCGGGACGCCTCCAACGCCGCTCTCTTCTGCACCGTCGCCCTCGACGGGCAGGAGGCCACGTGCGTCTACAAGCCGGTCGCCGGGGAGCGCCCCCTGTGGGACTTCCCCGACGGCACCCTGGCCGGCCGCGAGGTCGCCGCCTACGAGGTGTCCAAGGCCACCGGCTGGGACCTGATCCCGCCGACCGTGCTGCGCGACGGGCCCTTCGGCGAGGGCATGTGCCAGCTCTGGATCGAGGTGAGCACCGAGGCCGAACTCCTCGCGCTCGCCGAGGGCGAGGAGGCCGGGCCCGGCTGGAAGGCCATCGGACTCGCCGAGGTCGGCGAGGGCCGCACCGCGCTGCTCGTGCACGCCGACGACGACCGGCTGCGCCGCCTCGCCGTCCTGGACGCCGTGATCAACAACGCCGACCGCAAGGGCGGCCACCTCCTGCCCACCGTCGCCGGGCACCTCTACGGCATCGACCACGGCGTCTCCTTCAACGCCGAGAACAAGCTCCGCACCCTGCTGTGGGGCTGGGCCGGCGAACCCCTCACCGAGGACGCCCTCGAGGTCCTCGCCTCCTTGCGCGACAGCCTCGCCGAGGGCGGAACCCTGGCCGCGAAGCTGACCCCGCTGCTCACCCCGGCCGAGATCGACGCCACCCGCGCCCGGGTCGACAGCCTTCTCGCCACCGGCCGCCACCCCGAACCCACCGGCGACTGGCCCGCCATCCCCTGGCCCCCGGTCTGAGCCGGGCGGGCGCCGACGAGCACGGCCGAAAGCCCCGCGCAAGAGCGCCCATCCGGCCATCCGGCCGCCTTGGGCGCGATCCGGTTCGTAGCCCCAGCTCATGGCCGGTTACGCTCATGTACATGCATGCCTGGCCCGCTTCCGAGGTCCCCGCCCTGCCTGGTCAGGGCCGCGACCTGAGGATTCACGACACCGCGACCGACGGTCCGGTCACCCTCGACCCCGGTCCCGTCGCCCGGATCTACGTCTGCGGCATCACGCCGTACGACGCGACCCACATGGGTCACGCGGCGACCTACAACGCGTTCGACCTCGTCCAGCGCGTGTGGCTCGACACCAAGCGGCAGGTCCACTACGTCCAGAACGTCACCGACGTGGACGACCCGCTGCTGGAGCGCGCGACCCGCGACGGCGTCGACTGGGCCGACCTCGCCGTGCAGGAGACCACCCTGTTCCGCGAGGACATGACCGCCCTCAGGATGCTCCCGCCCCAGCACTACATAGGCGCGGTCGAGGCCATACCCGGCATCGTCCCGCTCGTGGAACGGCTGCGGGACCTGGGCGCGGCCTACGACCTCGACGGCGACATCTACTTCTCCGTCGACGCCGACCCGCACTTCGGCCAGGTCTCGAACCTGGACGCGGCCGCCATGCGCGCGCTGTCCGCCGAGCGCGGCGGCGACCCGGACCGGCCCGGCAAGAAGAACCCGCTCGACCCGATGCTGTGGCTCGCGGCCCGCGAGGGCGAGCCGAGCTGGGACGGCGGCACGCTCGGCCGGGGCCGCCCCGGCTGGCACATCGAGTGCGTCGCCATCGCGCTGGACCATCTGGGCATGACCTTCGACGTCCAGGGCGGCGGCTCCGACCTCGCCTTCCCGCACCACGAGATGGGCGCCTCCCACGCCCAGGTGCTCACCGGCGAGTTCCCCATGGCCAAGGCGTACGTGCACGCCGGCATGGTGGGCCTGGACGGCGAGAAGATGTCGAAGTCGAAGGGCAACCTCGTCTTCGTCTCGGCCCTGCGCCGCGACGGCGTCGACCCGGCCGCCATCCGCCTCGCCCTGCACTCCCACCACTACCGCTCCGACTGGGAGTGGACCGACCAGGTGCTCCAGGACGCCGTGGACCGTCTCGGCCGCTGGCGCGCCGCCGTCTCCCGCCCGGACGGCCCCTCGGCCGACGCGCTGGTGGACGAGGTCCGCGAGGCCCTGGCGAACGACCTGGACGCGCCCGCCGCGCTCGCGGCCGTGGACCGCTGGGCGGCCCGTCAGGAGGCGGAGGGCGGCACCGACATCGGCGCGCCCGGCCTGGTGAGCCGTACCGTGGACGCGCTGCTCGGCGTGGCTCTGTGAGCTGAGGGACAAACGGGGGCGGTACCCGGCCGGGTACCG
>NZ_MUNH01000169.1:0-2675 GCF_002154615.1 Streptomyces recifensis | reverse complement strand
GTGTCCGCACCGCGCGCCGCATGGTCTCGGGGTCGGTGAGGTCGACGGTGAGTGTGGTGTCGGTGCCGTCGTAGCGCAGCTGGGCGCGGCGCGCGGTGCGGACACGGTCCTCCGGCACGTCCTCGGCGCGGAGTTCGGCGCGGGCGGCGGCCTCCAGCGCGTCGGCGGTGTCACGGACGCCGGGCATCGCCGCCTCGGTCAGGGGTGCCTCGACGGACTGCTCGCGCATCGCCGTGATGTCGGCGAGGCCGATGCCGAGCGCGGAGAGGACACCGGCCATGGGCGGCACCAGTACGGTACGGATGCCGAGCGCGTCGGCGACCTTGCAGGCGTGCTGGCCGCCGGCGCCGCCGAAGGTGGTGAGGGCGTAGCGGGTGACGTCGTGGCCCTGCTGCACGGAGATCCGCTTGATCGCGGCCGCGATGTTGGCGACCGCGATGCGCAGGTACCCTTCGGCCACCTGCTCCGGGGTGCGGTCGTCGCCGGTGGCCTCGCGGATCTCGCGGGCGAGGGCTGCGAAGCCGTCCCGTACGGCGCGGGCGTCCAGCGGCTGGTCGCCTTCGGGGCCGAAGACGGCCGGGAAGCGGGCGGGCTGGATGCGGCCGAGCATGACGTTGGCGTCGGTGAGGGTGAGCGGGCCGCCCGCCCGGTAGCAGGCCGGGCCGGGGTCGGCTCCGGCCGAGTCGGGGCCGACCCGGTAGCGGGAGCCGTCGAAGTGGAGCACGGAGCCGCCGCCCGCCGCGACGGTGTGGATGTCCAGCATGGGGGCGCGCAGCCGGACGCCCGCGATCCGGTTGGTGAAGACACGCTCGTACTCCCCGGCGAAGTGCGAGACGTCGGTGGAGGTACCGCCCATGTCGAACCCGATGACCCGGCCGTGGCCGGCCAGTTCCGACATGCGGGCCATGCCGACGATGCCCCCGGCGGGCCCGGACAACACGGCGTCCTTGCCGCGGAACTGCCCGGCCTCGGTGAGCCCGCCGTTGGACTGCATGAACATCAGCCGCACGTCGCGCAGTTCGTCGGCGACGTGCCGGACATAGCGGTGGAGCACGGGCGAGAGGTAGGCGTCGACCACGGCGGTGTCCCCGCGCGGGACGAGCTTCATCAGCGGGCTGACCTCGCTGGACAGCGAGACCTGCGGGAAGCCGGCCCGCTCGGCCGGCTCGCCCACGGCCCGCTCGTGGCCGGGGTGGAGATGGCTGTGCAGACAGACGACGGCGACCGCGCGGATGCCGTCCTCGTACGCGCGGCGCAGCTCGCCCTCCAGGGCGGCCAGGTCGGGCGCGCGCAGTTCCGTGCCGTCGGCGGCGATCCGCTCGTCCACCTCGACCACGCGCTCGTAGAGCTGCTCGGGCAGTTCGATGTGGCGGGCGAAGAGGTGCGGCCGGTTCTGGTAGGCGATCCGCAGCGCGTCGCGGAAGCCCCGGGTGATCACCAGCAGGGTGCGCTCGCCCTTGCGCTCCAGCAGTGCGTTGGTGGCGACGGTGGTGCCCATCCGGACCGCCTCGACGCGCTCCGGGGAGCCGTCGAGCAGTTCGCGGATGCCCGCCACGGCCGCGTCGGCGTACCGGGCGGGGTTGTCGGAGAGCAGCTTGCGGGTGAGCAGGCCGCCGTCGGGGCGGCGCGCGACGATGTCGGTGAAGGTGCCGCCCCGGTCGACCCAGAACTCCCAGCCTGTCACGTCACTACCCCGCTTCCGCGCTGGTCACAGCGCCCGGAGGCCGTCGATCACGTCGCGCAGAATACTCTCGTCCGGCAGTTCGGCCGGGGGCACCGGACGTGTCACATGGACGAGTTCGGCGTGCACGAGATCCCCGATCAGGACGCGTACGACTCCTACGGGCAGGTCGAGTCCGGCGGCGAGTTCGGCGACCGACTGCGGTTCGTCCCGGCAGAGGGCGACGATCTCCACATGCTCCGGCGCCAGCGTCGGGTCGTCCTCGGGGTCGCCGGCGTCCGGTTCGGTGACGACGACCGCGATCAGGTCGAGGACGTGCTGGCCGGGACTGCTGGTGCGGCCCCGTGTCATGGCGTACGGGCGGACGACAGGACCCGCCTCGTCGTCGAACCAGTGGCCGCCGCTTCTCTGACCCTCTCCGCTCATGTCGTCCGACTACCCGCCCGCGGGCGGCTCGCTGCGCGGGGCACTGCCCAGATGGACGCCGACCCGCTTGACCAGCAGCGTCATCTCGTACGCGACCTGGCCGACGTCGGAGTCGGCGTCGGAGAACACGGCGAGGCAGCTTCCGTCGCCGGCCGCGGTGACGAAGAGGAAGGCGTCGTCCAGCTCGACCACGGTCTGCCGGACGTTACCCGCCTCGAAGTGGCGGCCCACGCCCTTGGCGAGGCTGTGGAAGCCGGACGCCACGGCGGCCAGGTGCTCGCTGTCCTCCCTCGTCAGGTCGGTGGACACGCCCATGGCCAGGCCGTCGCCGGACAGGACGACGGCCTTGCGGATGCTGGCGACCCGGTCGACCAGGTCGTCGAGGAGCCAGTTCAGCTCCTTCTTCCTGCTGTCCGTGTGGCCGGTCGCGTTCGGTGCGGTCATCGACCGTCTCCCTCAGTCGTTCCTGGTGCTGTACCGCTGTGGGCCCGGTCGCCCTCAGCGTTCTCCTCGCGGCCGCGCTCCCAGCCGCGCTGGAGCGACGCCGACGAGGTCCGCTCGCGGATGG
>NZ_MUNH01000168.1:0-6030 GCF_002154615.1 Streptomyces recifensis | reverse complement strand
GGTGGGGGCCTTGCCCTCCTCGGCGGGCAGGAAGCCGACCTGGCCGGCGACCTGGAGGATGTTGCCCTTCCTGACGCCGTGGGAGAACCTCGCGGGCGGCACCGTGTGGGTCTTCGGGGTGAGGGCGGTCTTGTCGGTCATGCGGTGGGGTCCTTCACTGGGGTTCTTCCGGAGTACTCGCCGCTGATCGCGTCCGCCGTGCGGCGCACCCGCGGGAGCAGGGTGAGGAGTTCGTCGGCGGTGACGACGACGTTCGGCGCGGAGACCGACATCGCGGCGACCACCCGGCCGTCGGCGCCCCGGATCGGGGCCGCGACACAGTTGATGGACTCCTCGTGGCCACCGAGGTCGGTGGCCCAGCCCTGTTCGCGCACCTTCTCCAACTCGCGCAGGAACGCACCCGCGTTGGGGGTGGAACGGGCCGTGTACAGGGGGTATTCGAGCTTCTCCGCCAGCGCCCGGCGCTCGCCCTCGGGCAGATCGGCCAGCAGCAGCTTGGCGACGGCGGCGACCGTGATGGCGACCGGCTTGCCGACGCGCGAGTACATGCGCACCGGGTAGCGGCTGTCCACCTTGTCGATGTAGAGCACCTCGTTCTCCTCGTGCACGGCAAGGTGCACGGTGTGCCCGCACGCCTCGTTGAGCCGGACGAGGTGGGGGTGGGCGATCTCGCGGATGTCGAGGTTCTCCATCGCCTCCTGGGCGAGGGCGAAGAGGCGGGCGCCGAGCCGGTAGCGCTGGTCGGACTGGCGGTAGACCAGGCCGTGTTCGTGCAGGGTGCGCAGCAGGCGCAGCGCGGTGGACTTGTGCACCCCGAGCCGTTCGGCGACCTGGCCGAGGTCGGCGGGGCCCTCCGCGAGCAGCGGGAGGATGCTCAGGGCGCGGTCGACGGTCTGGCTCATGCGGTGCTCGTCCCTTCGGTGGTCGGACCTTCTGCGGCGTCCCCGGTCCAGCCGGGGCCGAGTCGCAGTCTCCCCCACGCTTCGTCGTCCAGGGCGGCCAGCCGGTCGGCGTGGTCGCGGGCGGGCGGGCCGGCGAGGTCGCCGGGGACGGTGAGCGCGGCCGCGGCCATCAGGTGGCCGTGCCGCAGCCGGTCGCGTACGGGGAGCCCGCGCAGGGTGGCGGAGAGGAACCCGGCGGCGAAGGCGTCGCCCGCGCCGACGGTGGCCACGACGTCGACGGTGAGGGCGGGCACGCGCACGGCGGACTCACCCGTGTCCGTGCGCGCGAACACCGTCGCGCCGAGCGGGCCCTCCTTGACGACCAGCACCCGCGGTTCCGGCAGCAGCCGCCGGACCGCCTCGACCCCGCCCCGCGTGCCCCAGGCGTCCTCCGCCTCGTCGGTGCCCACGAACACGATGTCGGCCCGCCGGGCCAGGTCCAGCAGCACCAGGGCGTCCTCGGCCTCGCGCCACAGGCCGGGGCGGTGGTTGACGTCGAAGGACACCACCGGGCGCCCCTCGCGCGGCGCGGTCAGGGTGTGCAGCAGTTCCCGGCACCCCGGTGACAGCGCGGCGGTGATCCCGGACAGGTGCAGCACGCGGCCCGCGTCCAGCGCGGCGAGGTCGGTGTTGTCGACGGCCATCGCGGAGGCGGCCGATCCGGCGCGGTAGTAGGCGACCTCGTGGGCGTCGGTGGCCCGGTCGGCGGCGGTGCGGAAGTAGACGCCGGTGGGCCGCGCCGGGTCCACGCGGACCGCGCCGGTGTCGACGCCGTAGGAGCCGATCCGCTCCACCAGGTGCTGCCCGAAGCCGTCGGCGCCGACCCGGCCGACCCAGCGGGCCGGGTGCCCGGCGGCGGCGAGGGTGCAGACCACGTTGGACTCCGCGCCCCCGATGCCCCGCCGGAAGGCGGGCACGTCGGCGAGGCGGCCGGGGCGGTCGGGAAGGAAGGTGACCATGGACTCGCCCAGGGCGACGACGTCCACGACATCCACGGTGTCGGGGGCGGCGCTGGACGGTCCGTCGGCGGTCACGATGGTCTCGGCTCCTCGTCGGTGGTCCGGGGTGACGACTTCGTTGACCCCGTGTTGGCCGAGATGTTAGACAGCATGGAGCGACATACGCAATGGACGTTGCAGAGAGTGCAACGACGCTGATCAGGAGGCTCGTATGGCCCGTGAGACCGGTTCCGACGCCCTGGCACAGCTCGCCGGGGAACGGGTCGACCACCGTTTCAAGGGCCTTCCGCCGGACGCCGCCGGGCTGACGGTGGGCGAGCTGGCCGCCGAGCGCCGCAACCTGTTCACCGGCGGCTTCGCCACTCCCGTCCTCGCCCTGTCCGCCGAACGCCTGGCGCACAACCTCGCGCTCATGGAGACGTACGCGGCCCGGCACGGCCTCGCCTTCGCCCCGCACGGCAAGACCTCGATGGCGCCGCAGCTCTTCGCCCGGCAGATCGAGCACGGCGCCTGGGGCATCACGGTCGCGGCGCCTCATCAGGTCTGGGTGGCACGGGAGTTCGGCGTCCAGCGGATCTTCCTCGCCAACGAGCTGGTGGACGCGGCCGCGCTGCGCCGCATCGCCGCCGAGCTGGCCGCCGACCCGGACTTCCGCCTCGTGGCCTACGTGGACTCCGTGCGCGGGGTCGAGCTGATGGACGCGGCGCTCACCGGCGCCGCCCGCCCGCTGGACGTGGTGGTGGAGCTGGCGGCCGGCGAGGGTGCCCGCACCGGTGCCCGTACCGAGGCGGAGTGCGCGGAGGTCGCCGCCGCCGTGGCCGCCACCGGCACCCTGCGCCTGGTCGGTGTGGCGGGGTACGAGGGCGAGGTGCCGAAGGCCGATCCCGAGCGGGTCGCCGCCTTCCTGCGCCGGCTCACCGCGCTCGCCGCCGCGCTGGACGCCGGGGGCCTCTTCGGCAAGGCGGACGAGATCGTGGTGAGCGCGGGCGGCAGCGCCTGGTTCGACACGGTGGCCGAGGTGTTCGCCGAGGTCCCCGAGCTGTCCCGCCCGGTGCTGAAGCTGCTCCGCTCGGGCGCCTACGTCTCCCACGACGACGGCCACTACCGCCGCATCACCCCCTTCAACCGGGTGCCCCAGGAGGGCGCGCTGGAGCCCGCGTTCCGGCTGTGGGCGCAGGTGGTCTCCCGCCCCGAGCCCGGCCAGGCGTTCGTCAACGCGGGCAAGCGCGACGCCGCCTACGACCTGGACAAGCCCGAGGCGCAGGTCGTACGCCGGGACGGCGTCGAGCACCCGGCCACCGGTGTCACGGTGACCGCCCTGTCGGACCAGCACATGTGGCTGGCCACCACACCGGAGGCCGATGTCATGGTGGGCGACTGGATCGGCTTCGGCCTGTCCCACCCCTGCACCAGCTTCGACAAGTGGCAGCTCATCCCGGTGACCGAGGCGGACGGCACGGTCGTGCAGTACATCCGTACGTTCTTCTAGGAGGGCAGGGCCGTGGAAGAACTCGTCATCCGGGACGCCGACGTGGTCGACGGCAGCGGGGCGCCCGCCTACCGCGCCGATGTGGTGGTCGACCGGGGCCGGATCGTCTCCATCGTCAAGGAGGCCGCGGCGGCCGGCTGTCAGCGCCCGCGCGCCCGGCGCGAGCTGGACGCGGAGGGCCTGGTCCTCTCCCCCGGCTTCATCGACATGCACGCCCACTCCGACCTGGCCCTGCTGCGCGACCCCGACCACAGCGCCAAGGCCGCCCAGGGCGTCACCCTCGAAGTCCTGGGCCAGGACGGCCTGTCGTACGCCCCCGTCGACGACCGCACCCTTCAGGAGGTCCGCCGGGCCATCACGGGCTGGAACGGCTACGGCGACGACCTCGACCTCGACTGGCGCTCGGTCGGCGAGTACCTGGACCGGCTGGACGAGGGCATCGCGGTCAACGCGGCCTACCTCGTCCCGCAGGGCACGGTCCGCGCGCTGGTCGTGGGCTGGGAGGACCGCCCGGCGACCCCGGCCGAGCTGGACCGGATGCGGCACCTGGTCGCGGAGGGCCTGGAACAGGGCGCGGTCGGCCTCTCCTCCGGCCTCACCTACACCCCCGGCATGTACGCGGACGACGCCGAACTGACCGAGCTGTGCAGGGTGGTGGCCTCCTACGGCGGCTACTACTGCCCGCACCACCGCTCCTACGGCGCGGGCGCCCTTCAGGCCTACGCCGAGATGGTCGCCCTCACCCGGGAGGCGGGCTGCCCGCTGCACCTGGCGCACGCCACCATGAACTTCGGCGTCAACGAGGGCCGCGCCCCCGAACTGCTCGCCCTGCTCGACGCGGCCCTGGACGCGGGCGCCGACATCACCCTGGACACCTATCCCTACACCCCCGGCTCCACCACCCTCGCGGCCCTGCTGCCCAGTTGGGCGAGCGAGGGCGGCCCGGCGCGAATCCTGGCCCGGCTCACCGACCCCGCCACCGCCGAGCGCGTCCGGCACCACCTGGAGGTCACCGGTTCCGACGGCTGCCACGGCGTACCGGCGGAGTGGGAGACCATCGAGATCTCCGGCGTGACCGACCCGGCGCTGGCCGCGTACGTGGGCCGCACGGTGAAGGAGGTGGCCGGGCTGCGCGGCGAGGAGCCGTGGGAGACCGTACGGCACCTGCTGGTCGAGGACCGGCTCGGCACCACGATCCTCCAGCACGTCGGCCACGAGGACAACGTCCGCGCGATCATGCGGCACCGCGCGCACACCGGCGGCTCGGACGGCATCCTCCAGGGCACCAAGCCGCATCCGCGTGCCTACGGCACCTTCCCGCGCTATCTCGGCACCTACGTCCGCGAGCTGGGCGTGCTGTCCCTGGAGAAGTGCGTGGCCCGGCTGACCTCGCGGCCCGCGGCCCGGCTGCGGCTGCCGGACCGGGGCCTGGTGCGCGAGGGCTACCGCGCCGACCTGGTGCTGTTCGACCCGGCCACCGTCGCCGCCGGCTCCACCTTCGCGGCGCCGAGGACGCTGCCGACCGGGATTCCGCACGTCCTGGTGGACGGACGGTTCGTCATCGAGGACGGGCGGCGCACCGACGTGCTGGCGGGCCGGTCGGTGCGCCGCACCCCGGTGTGACGGCCGGGGCGGTCAGGGCTTGGGCAGCGTGCAGCCGGCCGCGCCGAGGTTGAGCTTGTTGCCGGTCGTGAAGCAGGCCGGTATCTGGTAGGTCTCCTGGGCGTAGTTGATGCCCTGACGGACCGTGACCTTGCCGTTCTGGTCGACCTCGCACGGGTTGTTCTCGGTGCAGGACTGGCCGTCCTCGTTGCCCGTGTTGTTGACGGCGACGACCTTGCCGGTGGCGGTGTCGATCACCGGGGAGCCGGAGGTGCCGCCGATGGTGTCGCAGGCGGCGGTGTAGCGCAGCGAGTCCTTCCAGGTCCAGCCGCCCTCCTTGAGCCGGTACACGAACCCGTCCGCGTTGCAGGAGTAGATCCGCTTCCAGTAGCCGGAGACGACCTTGATGCCGCTGCCGGCCACGGGGTGGGTGTCGCTCAGCGGCAGCGCGTTGATGCCGTACGAGCTCCGAATCGCCGCGTAGCTGGTGGTCAGCCGGTACAGGGTGACGTCGGTGTCGGTCATGGTCGAGTACACGACCTGGTTGGCGCGGAGCGTGGCGACCTTGGTGCCGGCCGAGTTCAGCAGGCCGAAGGTGCGGCTGGAGGACTGGCCGGTGATGACCTGGCCGGGCTGCGGGAAGCCCGTCTCCAGGCAGTGCCCGTTGCTCAGCACCAGCGCGGGGTCGCTGTCCGCCGAGTTCGGCAGCCGGACGACGGAACCGGAACAGTTGCTGAGCGACACGGTTCCGGCGAAGTCGACGGTCACCGCCTTGACGTGCGGCGCGGCCACGGCCGGTGTCGCGCCGAACCCGGCGAGCGCCACGGCGGAGAGCGCGGCCAGGAGAGGCTTGTTCATGTGGGGGTCCTCTCTGCGGAAGCGGACGACCGGAGAGCCTCCGGCCGCCCGTATTGTCATGCGCATTGTTATCGGGTTGGCGAGAGAGGACAAGGAGGCGTCACCCGGAGGACGCCGGGCCGACGGGCCGTCAGGCTCAGTGGTGCCGGTGCCGCTTGCCGCCGCGGGCGGGCGTACCGGT
>NZ_MUNH01000015.1:0-24408 GCF_002154615.1 Streptomyces recifensis | reverse complement strand
TCGTGGCCTCCGTGGCCGCGCTGGGCGTCGCCGGCTGGGGCACGCTGCAGCTCATCGACGTCTTCACCGGCGGCGACGGCTCGGTGTCCGGTCACGCGGCGGACTGCCGCACCAAGGTGGCCAAGGCGGCTCCGGTCAAGGCCCTGCCCAAGCCCGGCACCATCACCGTGAACGTCTACAACGCCACCACGCGCTCCGGGCTCGCCAAGCAGACGGCGGACGAGCTGAAGAAGCGCGGCTTCAAGATCGGCGACGTGGGCAACGCGGACAAGCAGTTCGACAAGAAGGTCAAGGGCACCGGGATGCTCATCGGTCCCGCCACCGCCCTCGACACCACGCTCCCGGTGCTGAGCACCCAGCTCACCGACGCGGAGCGGCGTACCGACGCCGCCCGCAAGGGCACCGAGCTGGACCTGGTCATCGGGGACAGGTTCAAGGCCCTCACCCAGCGGCCGGCGGCCGACAGCGCGGTGACCAAGCTGACCGCGCCGGAACAGGTGGCGGCGGTCACGACCACCAAGAAGAAGACCTGCTGAACCCGACAGCACGGAGAAGGGGGGCCACCCGGCCGGGCGGCCCCCCTTCCGCTGTCCTCGTACCTACTCGGCCGCGCCGTACAGGCGGTCGCCCGCGTCGCCCAGGCCCGGCACGATGTAGCCCTGCTCGTTCAGGCGCTCGTCCACCGCCGCGGTGACCACGGTGACCGGCGTGCCGGCCAGCTCGCGCTCCAGGATCTCCACGCCCTCGGGAGAGGCCAGCAGGACCACGGCGGTCACGTCGTCGGCGCCGCGGCCGATCAGCTCGCGGATGGCCGCGACCAGGGTGCCGCCCGTGGCCAGCATGGGGTCCAGGACGTACACCTGGCGGCCGGAGAGGTCGTCCGGCATGCGGGAGGCGTAGGTCTCCGCCTGGAGCGTCTCCTCGTTGCGGATCATGCCCAGGAAGCCCACCTCGGCGGTCGGCAGCAGCCGGACCATGCCGTCCAGCATGCCCAGGCCGGCCCGCAGGATCGGCACCACCAGCGGACGCGGGCGGGCCAGCTTGACGCCGGTGGTCCGGGCGACCGGGGTCTGGACGTCGACGGCCTCGGTGCGCACGTCCCGCGTGGCCTCGTAGGCGAGCAGGGTGACCAGTTCGTCGGCGAGACGGCGGAAGGTCGCGGAGTCGGTGCGCTGGTCGCGCAGCGTGGTGAGCTTGTGAGCGACCAGGGGGTGGTCGACGACGTGGAGACGCATGCCTTCAACAGTAACCGTGCCCGCCCTGTGCCCCGTCTCGGCATCAAAACGCCCGTCCGGGGGAATGCGCACAGGACCGACCGGGGTGGTGAAACCGTGGCTGACCTGCCGAACCTGCCGAACAACGGCCCGGCGACGACCGGGGAGATCGGGCCCTTCAGGCCCCCACGGCCCGAGACGGACGCCGAACGCAGGCGCCGCCGGGCCCAGTTCCTCCGCGACCTGGCCGAGGCCCGGCAACTGCGCGACCGGGTCCAGCCGCGCCGCGCCAAGGCGGCCCGGCTGCGCCACGCCATGCGCATGCGAACGTTCCGCTGGTAGCCCCGGCCGTCGTACGGTCCTGTCAGCAGGCACCGGGGAAAGCTCCCGGCGAGGATGATCGGCGCTCGCGACGCCGCGTACGATCCGCAGGTGGCGGCAACGGGTGCGCTGGTGAGTCCATGACGGACCCACGGTCGGCCGGTTCGGTGACGGTCGGCCGAAACAGCCGGACACAGGGAGCCGAAGACGTCCCCTGAACGACTTGTTTCTGCCACGATTCCCAGTGGGCGGACCCCGGAGTGCAGCTGCTCCCCCGCCCGGACCTCCGCCGGGGGGACCCCCCGACCGGCGCACCTATGACCAGTGGGAGAGTCACGGTGTACTTCGCCGCACTGCTCGCGCGCACCGAAGACGGGTGGGAAGCGAGCGACACGGAGCTCGACGACGTGGAGACCCTGTCCGATCTGGCCGACCTCGCCCGCGAGGCGTCGCCGGAGGAGGACACGGTGCTCGTCCTGATCGAGCAGGAGGACTCCTGGTTCGGGGTCGTCCGGGTGGACGGGGAGGAGGACCCCCGTATCTATGTCTCCGACGCGGCCGCCGCCGCCCGCAGCGCCTACGGGGAGCTGCTCCTCACCGATGAGCTGCTGGGCCGCGAGCCCGGCGCGGACGACGGGCCCGACCTGGACTCGCTGGACCTCGACGGCACCGAGGACGGCGAGTCCGAGGAGACGGAGGACGGCGAGGAGTCCCCGGACACCGACGCCGTCCCGCACAGCCCGGTCGGCGACCGCGAGATCCTCGGCGATCTCGGGATCGGCGAGAGGGAGCTGCGCGCCCTGGACGCGAACGACGCCCTGGGCACGATCGCCGAGGTGCTGGGCGCCTCGGAAGTACTGGAGACCGTCCGCTGACCGCGCCGCACGAGACCCGAGGAAGCGTGGACCCGGTGCGCGACCCCTGGCGTCCCGCGATGCGGCTCGCCCTGGCCGAAGCAGGGCGGGCCGCGCTCGGCGGTGACGTGCCGGTGGGCGCCGTCGTGCTCGGCCCGGACGGCACCACCGTGCTGGGCGCCGGGTACAACGAGCGTGAGGCGACCGGTGATCCGACCGCCCACGCCGAGGTGCTGGCGCTGCGCCGGGCCGCCGCCGCGCTCGGCGAGTGGCGGCTGACCGGCTGCACGCTGGTGGTGACGCTGGAGCCGTGCACGATGTGCGCGGGCGCCCTGGTCCAGTCCCGTGTCGAACGGGTCGTCTACGGCGCCCGTGACGACAAGGCGGGCGCGGCCGGCTCGCTCTGGGACGTCGTACGCGACCGGCGGCTCAACCACCGGCCGGAGGTCGTGGAGGGCGTGCTCGCCGAGGAGTGCGCCCGGCCGCTGACGGAGTTCTTCAGAGGGCGCTGAAGAGGGTCCGAAAGCCCTGCTGGGAGGGGCTTCGGCCATCGATTTCTGCCGACGGGGCACCTTGCTGTAAGGTCTCCCTCGGTAGCGTGTCCGAGCGGCCGAAGGAGCTCGCCTCGAAAGCGAGTGTGGCGCAAGTCACCGAGGGTTCAAATCCCTCCGCTACCGCTTGAGAAGGGCCCCGTCTTCGGACGGGGCCCTTCGTGCGTTCCGGCTCGGGGCTCTCAATTGACAATCGTGGCCGTCCTGTTGGGTGCGCGGAGGCGCGTGGCGGTTACACTCGCCGCCGCAGGCAGGTCAGTGGGGTCGATGGGACAGGGGAGGCCGCGGTGGCGGTGAACGCCAAGAAGATCGTCGTGTTCGCGCTCGTGGTCTTCGCCATGTACGTGATCATCACGGACCCGGCCAAGGCGGCCGACTACGTCCAGATAGCCTTCGAGGGCATATCGGACGCCGCCGGGGCCATCGGGGACTTCATGACCTGGGTCGTGGACGGCGCGAAGAACTGACCGGCCGAAAGAGCAAGAGGTACGCCGCATGATCCGGCACCTGGTCCTGTTCAAGCTCAACGAGGGCGTCGGGCGCGACGAGCCGCGCGTCCAGGAGGGCGTGGCCGCCTTCCGCGCGCTCGGCGGGCAGATCGGCGAACTGCGCTCCTGGGAGTGCGGCTGGAACGTCACCGACCGCCCCATCGCCTACGACTTCGCCATCAACTCCTCCGTCGAGGACTCCGGCACCCTCCAGCGCTACCTGGACCACCCCGCCCATCAGGCGGGTGTCGCGCTGTGGCGGGAGTTCGCCACGTGGGTGATCGCCGACTACGAGTTCTGAGGGCCGGGCAGGCCCGCAGCGTGAGCCCTCCGCCGTTACGGCGGGGGGCTTTTTCGTGTCCGGCGATCCATCCATTGGCGTCGTTTGAGGGCCAACACGGCGTTATGAGGTGCTTGCACACAGTGCACATGTCTTGTGATGCTATGACCGCTTTTGACGGATGATTGACCGATGAAGAGGTGGCGTTGACCGTGTCGGCCAGTACTGCGCCGCCCCAGGCGGAGGCGCCCGCGACCCTCCCCGAGCCCTCCGCCGCACCCCCTCCCGAGAAGCGCCGGGGTGCCGACACCCGCGCCCTGACCCAGGTCCTCTTCGGCGAGCTGAAGAACCTGACGCCCGGCACCCCGGAGCACAACCGGGTCCGCGGGGCGCTCATCGAGGCCAACCTCCCGCTGGTGCGCTACGCCGCCGCCCGCTTCCGCTCCCGCAACGAGCCCATGGAGGACGTGGTCCAGGTCGGCACCATCGGGCTGATCAACGCCATCGACCGCTTCGACCCGGACCGGGGCGTGCAGTTCCCGACCTTCGCCATGCCGACCGTGGTCGGCGAGATCAAACGGTACTTCCGGGACAACGTCCGCACCGTGCACGTACCGCGCCGGCTGCACGAGCTGTGGGTGCAGGTGAACGGGGCCACCGAGGACCTCACCACCGCGCTCGGCAGATCGCCGTCCACCGCCGAGATCGCCGAGCGCCTGAGGATCAGCGAGGAGGAGGTGCTGTCCTGCATCGAGGCGGGACGCTCGTACCACGCCACCTCCCTGGAGGCCGCGCAGGAGGGCGACGGGCTGCCCGGACTGCTGGACCGCATCGGGTACGAGGACCCGGCCCTGGACGGCGTCGAACACCGCGACCTGGTGCGGCACCTGCTGGTCCAGCTCCCCGAGCGCGAGCAGCGCATCCTGCTGCTCCGCTACTACAGCAACCTGACCCAGTCGCAGATCAGCGCCGAACTCGGTGTCTCCCAGATGCACGTCTCCCGGCTGCTCGCCCGGAGCTTCCAGCGGCTCAGATCGGCCAACCGGATCGAGGCATGACCGGCGCACGGGAGCACGGAACGGAAAACACCAGGTAGCAGCCGTTCGCATGCGGGATCGAATGATCACCGTCAGGAGCGAATCACGGCACGTCGGCAGTGTCGGCAATTGTGCGCCGAAAGCCCGTCAGACCCCGTTCTGCCAGGGCTTCTTGGCGTCTCACGTGTCGACATGTCACTACAGCGCGTTGCCGACATGTGACATTCTGCGGGAAGCGCGTTTGCCGAGGCTTCGGCTCCGGTATTCAGGTGAAGGCCGCGCTGTCCGATCAGGGCAGTGCGCCGCGACCGTCCCGCGACCCAAAGGGGGTGGCATGTCCGCAGAACAGGGCAGCTCGAAGGTGCTCACGAAGACCGTGGCAGCGCCGCAGAAGCTCGACGCTCTCGACGTCCTCGACGGCTTCGAGGGCGCCGAGGCCCTCGACGCCGCGCCCGCCCCCGCCGTCCCGGCACCGGCGCCCGACGCGGCCCCGACCGCCGAGGAGGCCGTACAACTGCCGGTGCCCTCGGGGGACATCGACACCCGCACGCTGTCCCGGTCCCTGTTCCTGCGGCTCGCCGCGCTCGGCGAGGACAGCCCCGAGCGGGGTTACGTCCGGGACACCCTGATCGAACTGAACCTCCCGCTGGTGCGGTACGCGGCGGCCCGCTTCCGCTCGCGCAACGAGCCGATGGAGGACATCGTCCAGGTCGGCACCATCGGGCTGATCAAGGCGATCGACCGCTTCGACTGCGAACGCGGCGTGGAGTTCCCGACGTTCGCCATGCCGACGGTCGTGGGCGAGATCAAGCGGTTCTTCCGCGACACCTCGTGGTCGGTGCGGGTGCCGCGCCGGCTCCAGGAGCTGCGCCTGGCGCTGACCAAGGCGAGCGACGAGCTGTCCCAGCGGCTCGACCGCTCCCCGACCGTGCCGGAGCTGGCGGCCGCGCTCGGTGTCTCCGAGGAGGACGTGGTCGACGGTCTGGCGGTGGGCAACGCCTACACCGCCTCCTCGCTCGACTCCCCGGCCCCCGAGGACGACGGCGGCGAGGGTTCGCTGGCCGACCGCCTCGGCTACGAGGACACGGCGCTGGAGGGGGTGGAGTACCGGGAGTCGCTCAAGCCGCTGCTGGCCAAGCTGCCGCCGCGGGAGCGCCGGATCATCATGCTGCGCTTCTTCGCCAACATGACCCAGTCACAGATCGGCGAGGAGGTCGGCATCTCGCAGATGCACGTCTCGCGGCTGCTGACCCGCACGCTGTCCCAGCTCCGCGAGGGTCTCGTCTCGGACTGACGGACCCGCAGACCGACGGACCGAAAGGCCCGCCCGGCCCGTGTCGCGCGCTTCGGCGCGGACGCGGGCCGCGGCCTTTCGACGGGGCTCCCCGAGGGAGCCGGGGGTCACTTCAGCGCGAGCCAGGCGACGGCCGCGACGACGGCCACGGCCACGATGACGCCGATGATCAGGCCGACGCGAGGACCGGAGGAAGCCGCCTCCTGCTGGCGAGCCGGGGGAGTCTCGTCGACGAACGCGCGGAACATCTGAGTGCTGCCTGCGGGGTCGTAATTGCCCTGGGGGCCCTGGGTGTTAGCCATGGGCCGAGACACTAGCGAATCCGGGTGCCCACCCCAAGTGCGGGGCCATGGGGACAGAGGCGGGCAGGTCACCCGCGTCCACCTGCACGTTTACGATCGCAATACTTGCCTTTGCCAAGTTTTTGCGCCGCCGGCCACTGATCTATTTGCCTACAGCAACCAAGTATCTCTATGGTTGCCCAAAGCAACGAATACGGGAGGTGTGATGGCCGAGCAGGCGCAGTTCGAGGAGCTGGCACGTCAGCTCAGTGCCGTCGGCGCCGTGAAGCGCGACATCGGGCGGATACTCCCGCCCGACTGCCCGGCCGGTTCGGCCGCCGTGCTGACCCTGCTCGGCCGCCACGAGGAGATGCGCATGAGCAAGCTCGCCGAGCTGCTCGCCGTCGACATGTCGGTGACCAGCAGGCATGTCGCCCACGTGGCCGCGCGCGGCTGGATCGAGCGGTCCCCGGACCCGGCGGACAAGCGCTCGCGCATCCTGCGCCTGACGCCCGCGGGCAACGACCAGCTCGTGGAGCTGTCGCTGCGCACCAGCCGGCTGCTCGCCGAGCGGCTGAGCGACTGGACCGACGACGAGGTCGCCCAGCTCATCCAGCTCATGACCCGGCTGCGCGCGTCGTTCGGCGACTGCCGCTCCGGTGTGCCGAGACCGGCCGCCCCCGTTTCCGCAGAAACCCGTACACCCGCGATCACGTAAGTAAAGGAAGCCCATGGCAACGACCACACCATCCGGTGTGCGGGCTCACGCCAAGCACGGGGGCGGGGCCGACGAGGCCCCGATGACCCATCGGCAGATCATGGAGGCGCTCTCCGGGCTGCTGCTCGGCATGTTCGTGGCGATCCTGTCGTCCACGATCGTCTCCAACGCGCTCCCGCACATCATCGGTGACCTCGGCGGCGGCCAGTCCGCCTACACCTGGGTCGTCACCGCGGCCCTGCTGTCCATGACGGCCGCCACCCCCCTGTGGGGCAAGCTCGCCGACCTGTACAGCAAGAAGGCGCTCGTCCAGATAGCCCTGGTGATCTACGTCGTCGGCTCGATGGCGGCCGGTCTGTCGCAGAACCCCGGCATGCTGATCGCCTGCCGTGTCGTCCAGGGCATCGGCGTCGGCGGTCTGTCCGCCCTGGCGCAGATCGTCATGGCGGCGATGATCTCCCCGCGTGAGCGCGGCCGTTACTCCGGCTACCTCGGTGCGACCTTCGCCGTCGCCACCGTCGGCGGCCCGCTGCTCGGCGGTGTCATCACCGACACCTCCTGGCTCGGCTGGCGCTGGTGCTTCTACGTCGGTGTCCCCTTCGCGATCCTCGCGCTGATCGTGCTCCAGAAGACCCTGCACCTGCCCGTGGTCAAGCGTGAGGTCAAGGTCGACTGGGGCGGCGCCGCGCTGATCTCCGCGGCCGTCTCGCTGCTGCTGGTCTGGGTCACCTTCGCCGGTGACAAGTACGACTGGCTGTCCTGGCAGACCTACGCGATGGTGGCCGGCTCGATCGTGCTCGGCGCGCTGTTCGTGCTCGTCGAGGCCAAGGCCAGCGAGCCGATCATCCCGCTGCGCCTGTTCAAGAACCGCACCATCACGCTGGCCTCGCTCGCCTCGCTGTTCGTGGGCGTTGCCATGTTCAGCGGCACCGTGTTCTTCAGCCAGTACTTCCAGCTCGCCCGCGACAAGTCCCCGACGATGTCCGGCGTCCTGACCATCCCGATGATCGGTGGTCTGTTCATCTCCTCGACCGTCTCGGGGCAGTTCATCACCCGTACCGGCCGCTGGAAGGCGTGGCTGGTCAGCGGTGGCGTCCTGGTCACCGCCGGTCTGCTCCTGCTGGGCGGCATCCGGTACGACACGGACTACTGGAAGATGGCCATCTTCATGGCCCTGCTGGGTCTCGGCATCGGCATGATGATGCAGAACCTGGTGCTCGCCACGCAGAACCAGGTGGCGCCCTCCGACCTCGGCTCGGCCAGCTCCACGGTCACCTTCTTCCGCTCCCTGGGCGGCGCGGTGGGCGTCTCGGCGCTCGGCGCGGTGATGGCCCACCGGATCACGCACTACGTCACGGACGGCATCGGTTCGCTGAGCCCGAAGTACCAGGCGGCGATGGCGCAGTCCGGCTCGACCGACACCATCCCGGACATGAACACGCTGCCGGGTCCGATCCGGAACCTGCTGGAGAGCGCCTACGGCCACGGCATCGCCGATGTCTTCCTCATCGCGGGCTGCCTCGCCGCCGTCGCCTTCCTGATCACGCTGTTCATCAAGGAGGTCCCGCTGAAGACGAAGGGCGCGCTCGCGCAGTCCTCCGAGTCCGAGGCCCCCGTCACGGACCCGGCCGCCGCCCCCGCGGTCGCCGAGGCCCAGCAGGTCCCGGCCATGGCCTTCGCCACCACCGAGGGCACCCCCTCGGCCGACGGCACGGCCGCCACGGCCGCGACCGCCCCGCAGGTGACGGCCGTCGCCATGGCCGGCGAGGCCACTCCGTCCGGCGGCACGCCGGTGCGTGGCTTCGTGCGCGGCGCCGAGAGCGCCCCGGTCCCCGGTGCGGCCATCACGCTGATCTCGCTGGCCGGCCGCCAGCTCGGCCGCGCGGTCGCCCAGGCCGACGGCTCCTACGCGCTGGCCGCCCCCGGCACCGGCTCGTACGTGCTGATCGCCTCCGCGGACGGCTTCCAGCCGCAGGCGTCCACCGTCGTGGTGGGCGAGGAGCCGCTGTCGTACGACATCCTGCTCAGTGGCACCAGCGGCCTGACCGGTGTGGTCCGGGCGGCCGGGAACGCGCTGCCGGTGAAGGACGCGATGGTCGTCGTCACCGATGTGCGCGGTGATCTGCTGGCCGCCGCGCAGACCGGCGAGCAGGGCGAGTTCGGGTTCACCGAGCTGGTGCCCGGCACCGTGACGATCGCGGTCAACGCCGCCGGCTACCGGCCGCGCGCGCTGCCCGTGGAGGTCGCCACCACCGGGGTCACCCGCGTGGAGGTCGACCTGGAGACCGGCGCGCTGCTCAGCGGTGTCGTCCGGGCCCCGCACGGCCCGCTGGCCGACGCCCGCGTCACCCTGGTCGACCAGGCGGGCAACGTGGTCGGCACCGCCACCACCGGTGCGGACGGCGCCTACGCCTTCACCGACCTGGACGGCGGCGAGTACACCGTGATCGCCACGGGTTACCCGCCGGTGGCCACCGCGCTGACCGTCGCCGGTACCGGCACCGACGGACACGACATCGAGCTCGCCCACCCCGGCGAGTAGCTCACCCGACCGGCCCGTGGCCCGCCTTCGAGGAAGCGGGCCACGGGCCGGTCCCCTGACCGAAGCGCGCTCAGCCGCGCAGGGAGAAGAACGCCATGGCACTGACCGCGAGAATCCGCACCCGTGACGGCTGGGCCGTCTCGCACGCGGTGGTCACGGTGGCCGACATGACCGGTACGCAGGTGCTGCGGGCCGAGGCCGACTCCGAGGGCGCGGTGCGCGACGACACCGCGCTGGCTCCGGGGGCGTACACGGTGATCGTGACCGCCGTCGGGTACGCGCCCGTCGCCTCCAGCGCGCTGGTCACCGCGAGCGGCCGGGCCGAGGTCGGCGCGGTCACCCTGGCCCGGCAGGGCGGCAGCGAGCTGCCACCGCCCGGCCCGTGGACCATCGACCCGGTGCACTCCTCGGTCGGCGCGGTCGCGCAGCACCTGGGCATCTCCAGCGTGCGGGGCCGGTTCACCGAGTTCGGCGGGAGCATCGAGATCGCCCCCGACGACATCACCAAGTCCCACGTGGAGGCGGTCATCAGGGCCGAGTCCATCGACACCGGCAACGGGATGCGGGACACCCACCTGCGCTCGGCCGACTTCCTGGACGTGGCGAAGTACCCGGAGCTGACCTACCGCTCGGCCGATCTGACCCAGGCCGGGCCCGACCGGTGGACCGTGCACGGCGAGCTGTCGATGCGCGGGATCGTCCGCCCGGTCGACCTGGACCTCGCCTACCTCGGCACCGGCGCCGACCCCTGGGGCGGTACGCGGGCCGCGTTCCGGGCTACGGCCGAGCTGCACCGGGACGACTTCGCCATGAACTACAACCAGGTCCTCCAGGCCGGCATCGCCGCCATCGGCACCACCCTGCGGATCGAGCTGGACATCCAGGCGGTCCAGGGCGACGCGCTGCCCGCCCTCTGACCCCGGTACGCCCTACGCTCGGCGCATGGCACCCAACATCGCTACGAACACCGAAGTGACCCTGCCGGAACTGCTGGACTTCGTACGCCCTCGCCATCGCGCCATCCTGCTGACCCGGCGCTCCGACGGCTCGCCGCAGGGCTCCCCGCTGACCTGCGGGGTGGACGACTCGGGCCGGATCGTGGCCTCCACGTATCCGGAGCGGGCCAAGACCCGCAACGCCAGGCGGGACGAGCGGGTCAGCCTGATCGTGCTGAGCGACGAGTGGAACGGCCCCTGGGTCCAGATCGACGGCACGGCCGAGGTGCTGGACACCCCGGAGTCCATCGAGCCGCTGGTCGAGTACTACCGGAACATCGCCGGTGAGCACCCGGACTGGGACGAGTACCGCAAGGCCATGGCCGAGCAGGGCAAGTCCCTTATCCGCGTCACGCCGGAGCGGTGGGGGCCGGTGGCGACGGGCGGGTTCCCGGCGCGGCTGGCGTCCGGCGCGTAGCACAACACCTTGGTGGCCCGCGGCCGACCCTCGGGGGGTCAGCCGCGGGCCACCATCGCTTCGATGCCCGCGATCAGCAGGTCCAGGGCGAAGCCGAAGTCCCGGTCGAGCATCTCCTGCACCGTGTCACCGCCGCGCGCGTCCATCAGGGCGCGGGACTCACGCATGACCTCCGAGGTGCCGGCCACCTCGGAGGCGACGGTGAGGGACTGCCGGAAGTATTCGTCCGCGCTCAGCCCGGTGTCCGCGATGCGGGCGTGGAAGTGGCCCTCGATCGTGCCGTAGCCGTACACGAACTGGAAGACGGCCGAGATCGCGCCCGTCACGCCGTGCGCGGGCAGCCCCGCCCGGCCGACCACCCGCAGCACCGCGCGGGAGAAGGCCAGGGAGTTCGGGCCGATGTTGAGGAAGCGGCCCGCGATCGGGGAGAGCCAGGGGTGGCGGACCATCATCGCCCGGTAGTCGGTGGCCAGGGTGCGCAACTGCTCGCGCCAGTCCGCCTCCGTGTCCTCCGCCTGGGGCAGCGAAAGCTCGCCGAAGGCGGTGTCCAGGGCGAGTTCGAGCAGGTCGTCCTTGGTGTCGACGTACCAGTACAGGGACATCGCGGTCACGTTCAGCTCGCCCGCCAGGCGGCGCATGGAGAAGCGGTCCAGGCCCTCGGCGTCCAGCAGGGCGACCGAGGTCGCGGTGATCCGGTCCCGGTCCAGGCCGGAGGGCTGGCCGCCCCGGCCACGCCGCTCCTTGCCGGTCATCCAGACGCTGCCGCGCCGCCCGGCCTTGGGGCGGTCCTCATGGGGGCCGTCTTCCTTCACCACCGGGCTTCCCTCCGTGGGCCGTCGCTCACCGCACACCTTGCCAGGTCCGGGTGGCTCAACCACCCCGGCTTACGCGGCATCGCGCTGGGCCCGCCTGAGCAGGGCCGCCGCGACCAGGCCACCGGCCAGCACGGAGACGGAGCCGACCAGCTGGCCGGCGCTCAGCCCGGCCGACAGGGTGCGGCCGTCGGCCAGGAAGGAGCTGAGCACCGCGCCCAGCACGGCCACCCCGAGACCGTTGCCGAACTCCGCCAGCGTGCCGTTGATCCCGGCACCGACACCGGCCTTCTCCGGCGGGATGGCACTCATGATCGCGTGCGCCATGGCGGGGTTGGCCAGCGCGCACCCGGCGCCGATCAGCACCAGACCGAGCAGCGTCCCGGCGTACCCGGAGGAGGCCAGCTCGGCGATGGAGACCAGGCCGCCCGCCATCAGCGCCATGCCCAGCGCGATCGCCACCGGCGTGCCCAGCCTGGCCGCCCACTTGGCGGACAGTCCGCTGAAGTTGAGCAGGACCACGGTGAGCGCCAGCGGTGCGGTGCGCGCGCCCGCCTCCAAGGGGCCGTAGCCGAGGACCAGTTGGAGGTGCTGGGTGAGCAGGAACAGCGCGCCGCCCATTCCGAAGGTGATGAGCACCGCGCCCGCGACCGCGCCGGTGAACCGGCGGTCCCGGAAGAACGCGAGGTCGAGCATCGGCTCCTCGACCCGGCTCTCCCAGTACGCGAACACCGCCAGCACGGCCACCGCCACGGCCGCCGAACCGAGCACGCGGACCGACGTCCAGCCGTGGTGCGGGCCGGAGATGACCGCGAAGACCAGGGCGGTCATGCCGATCGTGGAGAGCAGCGCGCCCAGCAGGTCGGGGCGGGCGGGCAGGCCCGTGGCGCCGACGGCACGGGTGGCCTTGGACTCCGGGACGAGGGCCACCACGGCGACCAGGCCCAGGGCGGCCACGGGGAGGTTGATCAGGAAGATGGCGCCCCACCAGAAGTGGTCGAGCACGAAGCCGCCGATCAGCGGGCCGGCCGCGAAGCCGAGCGAGTTGACCGCGGCCCAGATGCCGATCGCCTTCGGCTGCTCCTCGGGCGCGAAGATCTGCATGGCGACAGCGAGCGTGGTGGTCAGCAGCAGCGCGCCGCCGATGCCCATGCCCGCTCGGGCGGCGATCAACTGCCCCGTGGTGGTGGAGAGTCCGGCGGCCAGCGAGCCGAGACCGAACACCGCGAGGCCCGCGATCAGCATCTTCTTGCGGCCGTACCGGTCGGCGGCGCTGCCCGCGGTGAGCAGCAGGCCGGACTGGACCAGGGAGTACGCGTTGATCATCCACTGGATGTCGGAGGTGGCCGCGTGCAGCCGGTGGGTGAGCGAGGGGATCGCCACGTTCAGCACGGTGTTGTCGAGCAGCACGGTGAGCTGGGCGAGGCAGATCACGCCGAGGATCAGCCAGCGGCGCGGGTGGCCCTGGGGGGCCTTCGTGAGCGGTGGTGCCGAGACGTCGGGAGCGGACATGCCGTACACCGTATAGGGACGTCCCTATACGGTGTACGGCATTATCGGCCGAAGGTATTCGCGGTCAGCCGGCCCGCTTCCGGGTGAGGTCGTAGAAGGTGGCCGAACCGACCGTCACCTTCTTGAAGTTGGCCTCCACCCAGGTGCTGATGGAGGTGGCGGTGCCGTCGGCACCCGGGCCGCCTCGGGCCTCGCCGGTGCGGCCCATGCCCATGCCCCCGCCCGCGATGTAGTAGTGGATCCTGCCGTCGGCGACGTACCGCTTGAACTGGGCGAGGGTCGGGGACGGGTCGGTGCCGTTGAAGCCGCCGATCGCCATCACCGCCTTGTTGGTGGCGAGTTGGTAGCCGGCCGCGTTCTGCGAGCCGGTGGACGCGGCGACCCAGGTGTAGGAGTCGGCGTCGGCCAGGAGGAGCTTCCTGGCCTTGGCGGAGACGGTGGCGCCGTTGAGGAGACCGCCCGCGCCGCCGGGGGCGCCCGTGCGGCCGCTCTCGCCGGCACCGCCGGGGAAGCCCTGGCCGCCGGGGAGACCGCCGCCGGGAAAGCCCCGGCCGTTCTGCCCGCCTTGGCCCTTGCTCTGGCCGTTGCCCTGACCGCCCTGGCCGGGGAAGCCACCGCCGGGGAAGCCCTGGCCGCCCGTACCGCCGGGCGGCGTCCTGCCCTGGCCCTGCCGGCTCTGCCCACCCGGCGTCCCACCGGGGAAGCCACCGCGCATGCCCTCGCCCAGGCCGCCCGGACGGCCGAAGCCCATCATGCTCGCGCCCGCCGGCCCGGCGGTCGGAATCGACCCGGTGTGAGGCGAGTTCACGGTGCTCAGCGTGTACGCCGTCGGCCCCGCCAGCGCCGCGACCAGGCCCAGCGCGGCCGCGCCAAGTGCCAGGTTCCGGGGCGCTCGGCCGAGGAACAGCAACCCGAGCGCGGCGAGCAGCCCGCCGGCCAGCACCATCCACTTCAGCCAGGGCAGGTAGTCGGAGGTGCGGTTGAGCAGCACGTACCCCCAGGCGCCCGAGGCCACCGAGGTGACCGCCAGCGCCCAGCCCGCCCAGGTCTCCTCGCGGCGCTCCCACAGCAGCCCGGTGCCCATGCCGATCACGGCGGCGAGGTACGGGGCGAGGGCGATCGTGTAGTACTGGTGGAAGATGCCGGCCATGTAGCTGAAGACCGCCATGGTGATCAGCAGCGAGCCGCCCCAGACCAGGAACGACGCGCGGGTGACCGAGGCGCGGCCGAGCTTGCGGGTGGCCCACAGGCCCGCGATCAGCAGGATCAGCGCGGCCGGGAGCAGCCAGGAGACCTGGCCGCCGACCTCGGCGCCGAACATCCGGTCCCAGCCGGTCGAGCCCCAGCGGCCACCGCCGCCGCCCATGCCTCCGCCGCCGACGCTGCCGGTCTCGTCTCCGTTGATCCGCCCGAGCCCGTTGTAGCCGAAGGTCAGCTCCAGGAAGCTGTTGTGCTGCGAGCCGCCGATGTACGGGCGGGAGGAGGCCGGCCACAGCTCGACCACCGCGACCCACCAGCCGCCGGACACCACCAGCGCGAGCGTGGCCAGAGCGAGTTGCGTCAGCCGCTTCCCGAACCGCACCGGCGCGCAGACCGCGTGGACGATCGCCAGCGGAGGCAGGATCAGGAAGGCCTGGAGGGTCTTGGCCAGGAAGGCGAAGCCGATGGCCGCGCCCGCCCAGACCAGCCAGCGGGTCCGGCCGTCCTCGACCGCGCGGACGGTGAAGTAGCAGGCCAGCGCCATCAGCAGGGCCAGCATCGCGTCCGGGTTGTTGAACCGGAACATCATCGCCGCGACCGGGGTCAGCGCCAGCACCGCGCCCGCGACCAGCCCGGCCACCGCGCTGAACCGGCGCCGCACGGCCGCGTACACGACCGCCACCGAGCCGACGCCCATGAGGACCTGGGGGACCAGGACCGCCCAGGAGTTCAGGCCGAAGACCCGGACCGACAGCTCCATGGGCCACAGGAACGCCGAGGGCTTGTCGACGGTGATGGCGTTGCCGCCGTCCAGCGAGCCGAAGAAGAAGGCCTTCCAGGAGGTGCTGCCCGCCTGGACGGCCGCCGAGTAGAAGGAGTTGGCGAAGCCGGAGGCGCTCAGGTCGTAGAGGTAGAGCACGAAGGTCGCGGCGAGCAGCGCCCAGAAGGCGGGGCGGGCCCAGCTCGGGTCCTCCGGACGGCCGCGCCACGCCCGCCGGGCGAGCGGGGCCCGTGGCGCCGGTGGCATCACGGCAACCTGCGGGGGCTGGTCGTACTGGGTGGTCATCGGGGGTCCCCCGTAGAGATGGTGGTGGGTTCGGCGTACGCCGGTGCGGTCGGGGCGGGTACCGGCGCGGGGTCGCGGCGGTCCGGGAAGACCCAGGCGCGGAAGAGGAGGAAGCGCAGGACGGTCGCGGCGAGGTTGGCGACGACCAGGACCGCGATCTCGGTGCTGTGCGCGGGGCCGGCGGTGGCCGCGTTCAGGGCGGCCAGCGAGCCGCTGGTCAGGGCGAGTCCGATGGCGAAGACGACCAGGCCCTGCGCCTGGTGCCGTACCGCTCCGCCCCGGCCGCGCACGCCGAAGGTGAGGCGCCGGTTGGCGGCCGTGTTGGCGAGCGCGGAGAGCAGCAGGGCGAGCGCGTTGGCCGCCTGCGAGCCGCCGAACTGCCGGAAAAGGCTGTAGAGGAGCAGGTAGAAGAGGGTGGAGAGCCCGCCGACCACGCAGAACCCGACGAGCTGGCGGGCCAGCCCCTTGGGCACGTCGGTGATCTCGCGGTCGCGGGGGTCGTCTCCGAACGGCCGGGCCAGCCGGTCCAGCGGCAGCGAACCGGTGGTCAGCGCCCGCCCCACCCGCCACACGCCCTTCAGGTCGTCGGTCGCGGTGCGCACGATGCGCACGGTGGAGTCCGGGTCGTCGACCCAGTCGACCGGCACCTCGTGGATGCGCAGCCCCGCCCGCTCGGCCAGCACCAGCATCTCGGTGTCGAAGAACCAGCCGGTGTCCTCCACCAGCGGCAGCAGCGCCTGGGCCACCTCGCGCCGGATCGCCTTGAAGCCGCACTGGGCGTCGGAGAACCGCGCCTGGAGCGAGCCGCGCAGGATCAGGTTGTAGGCCCGGCTGATGAACTCCCGCTTCGGCCCGCGCACCACCCGCGCGGTCCGGCTGAGCCGGGAGCCGATCGCCAGGTCGGAGTGGCCCGAGATCAGCGGGGCGACCAGCGGCAGCAGGGCGTTGAGGTCGGTGGAGAGATCGACGTCCATGTACGCGAGGACCGGCGCGTCGGAGGCGGACCACACCGTGCGCAGGGCGCGCCCCCGGCCCTTGTGCTCCAGCCGGACGCTGGTCACGTCCGGGTGGCGGGCGGCGAGTTCGGCGGCGATGAGCGGGGTGCCGTCGGTGGAGGCGTTGTCCGCGATGGTGACCCGGAAGGCGTAGGGGAAGGTGCGCGCCAGGTGCTCCCGCAGTCCGAGCACGCACCGGCGCAGGTCCTTCTCCTCGTTGTAGACGGGGATCACCACGTCCAGCACCGGGGTGCCGGCGGCCGTGGCGGGGAGGTGCTCCCGTGCCGGGAGGGTGCCGGGAGAAGAGTCGGTTCGCATGGGACCGACTCTTCTCAACTCCCCTGTCGCGCCCGTGTGGTGAGGCTGTGGCCCGACTGTGAGCACGGAACCGGCTCGGGCCCGGAGGCGGGCAGCCGTACGGTGAACACGGTCCGGCCGGGCCGGCTCTCCACGTCCACGGTGCCGCCGTGCGCGGTGACGACGGCCCGCACGATGGCGAGGCCGAGCCCGGTGGATCCGGTGGCGCGGGTGCGGGCGGAGTCGCCGCGCGCGAACCGCTCGAAGACGTGCGGCAGCAGCGCGGCGGGGATGCCCGGACCGTCGTCCGCCACCTGGACGCACATCCGGTCGCCCTGCCTGCGCACCCGCGCGGTCACCGTGGTGCCCGGCGGGGTGTGGCTACGGGCGTTGCCCAGCAGGTTGACCAGGATCTGCTGGAGCCGGGCCGCGTCGGCGGTCACCGGCGCCGGTTCGTCGGGCAGGTCGAGCCGCCAGGTGTGGTCGAGCCCGGCCGCGCGGGCGTCGCTGACCGTGTCCACCACCAGCGGTACCAGGTCGGTGCGGTCGAACTGGAGCGGGCGGCCCGCGTCCAGGCGTGCGAGCAGCAGCAGGTCCTCCACCAGCAGGGTCATCCGGCCCGCCTCCGACTCGATCCGCGCCAGCGCGTGCCGGGTGTCCGGGCCGACCTGTTCCCCGCCGCGCCGGGTCAGCTCGGCGTAGCCGCGTATCGAGGCGAGCGGGGTGCGCAGTTCGTGGCTGGCGTCGGCGACGAAGCGCCGGACGCGGGTCTCGCTCTCCTGGCGGGCGCGCAGGGCGCCGTTGACGTGGTCGAGCATCCGGTTGAGCGCGGCGCCGACCCGGCCGACCTCGGTGTGCGGGTCGCACTCGGCCTCCGGGACCCGCTCGCTGAGGTTCACCTCACCGGAGTGCAGGGGGAGTTCGGAGACACGGGTGGCGGTGCGGGCGACCCGGCGCAGGGGGCGGGTGGCGACGCCGACGATGACCGTGCCGGCCAGCGAGGCCGCGACGAGCCCGGCGAGGGTGACGCAGACCTCGACCACGATCAGGGTGTCGACGACGCCGTCCATGTCGGCGGTGGGGAGGGCGACGTAGTACCGGTCGGCGCTGTCGTGGCTCGCCGCGTACCGGACGAGGTAGTCGCCGAGGCCGGGGAGGTGGACGGTGTGGGCGTCGTCGTCCCGGGGGACGGTGGCGAGGGCGTCGGTCTGGGCCTGGCCGAGCTGCGCCGCGCGCATGCGCCGGAACACACCGCTGCCGTCCTTCTGCTCGTCCGACACGGCCCCGAAGACGATCGACTCGCCGCCTACGTACGCGGCGACGGTCTGCGTCTGGTTGGGGCCACGGGTGAGCAGGGTGGTGACCCGTTCGGCGGGGCTCTCGGCGGCCGCCGCCGAGGCGAGCGCGGCGGCGGCCGGGTCCAGCGGACCGGGGCCGGGATGCGGGCGGCCGACCGCCCGCTCGGCCATCTCCCGCACCTTGCCGTCGAGTTGCTGGTACAGGTGCTCGTGCAGGGCGAGCGTGGTCACCGTACCGATCACCGCGCAGACCACGGCGATCAGCACGACGGACGCGACGACCAGCCGCGTCCGCAGGGTGCGTGGGGTGCCCGCGCGGCGCACGGGCCTCACGACACGGCGGGCTTGATCAGGTAGCCCGCCCCCCGGCGGGTGTGGATCATCGGCTCCCGGCCCGCGTCGATCTTCCGGCGCAGATAGGAGATGTACAGCTCCACGACGTTCGCCTGGCCGCCGAAGTCGTACGACCAGACCCGGTCCAGTATCTGCGCCTTGCTCAGCACCCGGCGCGGGTTGCGCATCAGGAACCGGAGCAGCTCGAACTCGGTGGCGGTCAGGTGGATGGAATCCTCGCCCCGCCAGACCTCGTGGCTGTCCTCGTCCAGGCTGAGGTCGCCCACCACCAGCACGGAGTCCGGGCGCCGGTCGGCGGCACCGGAGCGCCGGATCAGCCCGCGCAGCCGGGCCACGACCTCCTCCAGGCTGAACGGCTTGGTGACGTAGTCGTCCCCGCCAGCCGTGAGCCCGGCGATACGGTCCTCCACCGCGTCCTTTGCGGTGAGGAACAGCACGGGCACGTCCGGCAGTTCGCGGCGCAGCCGGCTCAGCACGGTCAGCCCGTCCATGTCCGGCAGCATCATGTCCAGGACCACCGCGTCGGGCCGGAACTCACGCGCCGCGCGCAGCGCGCCCTGTCCGTCTCCCGCGCTCCTTATCCGCCAGCCCTCGTAGCGCAGCGCCATGCTCAGCAGTTCGGTGATCGACAGCTCGTCGTCCACCACCAGCACACGGACGGGGCTGCCGTCCGGTCTCAGCAGTTCGGTGCGCCCCTGGGGCGAGGTCGTGGTCATGGTGGGACCTTGTCCGCACCCTCTGAGAGAGCCCTTTCGGCAGTCTGTGATTTCGCTGAGAAAGGGGTGAGAGTCAGAAGAGGCCGTCCTGTCGGGCGGCGAAGTCCTTTACGGGCAGGGTGATTTCGTCGCCGCCCCGAGCCGGGATCAGCTCCCAGCCGGGGAGCAGACGGGTGTCGAGCACGAGTACGTCTCCGGATCCGCCGGTGTCCAGGTGCAGGTCGGGTCCGGCGGCGGCGGCGAGGTCACCGGCCACGTGTCCGCCGGCGACCAGCTCGGTCACGGCGCCGGTGGCGGGCCCGGCCTGCTGGAGGTTGAAGGCGGCCAGATGGTCCGTCACATGGCACGGTTCTCGTACGACGGACTCCGGCCAGTTCCCGAGGGAGACGGCCCGTGCGTGCAGCTCCCGCACCTCCGTCGCCCGCTCCTCGGCTCCGGCCGGGAGGACGGCGCGTACGGTGCGCTTCTGGGCGTACGGAATCCGGTCCGGGACGCCGAGGGCGGCCCGCAGCAGCTCCTCGGTGCGCCGGGCGGCCATCAGCGGGCCGGTGCCGAGCCAGCTGAAACAGACGGCACCCTGCTCCAGCAACCGTGCCGACCCGCGCTCCACGGCGGTGATGCCGACCTTGACCATGCCGGGGCCGAACCAGGCGAGGTAGACGCGGTACGGGCGGGGGTCGTCGGCGATCGTGTCGGCGGCCACGGAGTGCGCGCGGTCCAGGCGGGCGCAGTCGTCACAGCGGGCGCCGGTGCTTCGCGCCGGGACGGGGGCGCCGGTGGGGCACGCGTTCCCCCGCGCGCCCACGCAGCGCCGCACGGTGTCCTCCCGTACGCCGAAGGCGACCCGTTTCCCCCACGTCAGCGCGCTGCGCCGGCCGCCGGACCAGACCAGCTCGGGCCCCTCCGGGGACCAGCGCAGTCCCGTACACGTCCACATCTGTGCTGCCATCACTCGTGAGGGTAGGAGATGCCACCGACAGCGCCCCTCCGGTGGCGGGGCGGGTACGGTTCCTGACAGAGCCCGAAGCCGCATCCTCTGAGTGCGACTTCGGGCTCTGTCTCTTTGGCTACCGGGTCTCTTCGGCTACGGGAGCGCGTAGACGGGTACCCCGTCCGCCGCGCTGCCGCTCTGCCGTACACAGCCCCGCTTGATCAGCATGCGTACGCAGTCGTGGACGCGGTCGAGCGTGAGACCGGTCCGGGCCGCGACGTCCTCCAGACGGCAGGCGACGGGGCCGTGGGGTGCCCGGAGCGGTCGGGAGTGGGGCGGGGTCGAGGCTGTAGGTGCCGTCGCGCTGGATGGTGACGATGACTTCGGAGACCCAGGCTCTGAAGGGCTGCGACTCGGGCTTGGTGGAGCCGTTGACCAACTGGATCAGGCCGTGAAGGTTCACCAGATTCATGTTTCGGCGCCAGTTCTGACCTGCGGGAATGCTGGAAGTGTGCCTCTGGAGCACACTTCCGGTGGGAGATTGGAACGTCGGGTCGACGAGGTTGCGCAGTGTGGAACCGGTGTGTGCGTACCCCAGGTGCTTGCAGACGTCCACGGCGGGGAACCAGTGCTCGCCGTCCGGAGTGGTGAGCCTCCGGAGCCGGACGCCGGTCGTCGCGTAGACGAAGTCACTGATCTCGATCGCGCCCCGCTCGGGCAGCCGGGTCCTGTCGTTGTGCTCGTACATCGAGCATCACCACGGAAGCCAGGGAGGCTGACCAGCAACTACGGCCGGTGCAGAGCACGTTCACTCGATGGGAGACAGAGGTATCGATTCGGCACGGGTGACCGCGGGCGTGGAGGCCGGACGCCGGCCGGCGAGGGCGCAGCCCACGCACCCCGCGTGCCCACCGCGGGCCTGCGTGTCCCGCGTCCTCATCCGCCACTCCTCCCGCGGCCGGACGCCGGGCGGTTTGCCCCACCCACTGAGATGCAGCACCCAGGTGACCACCACGCTGACCGCGACGAGCACCGTGCCGCCCACGAGAGCCGCAACGGACCCGGTGCACACGCCCGCGCCCACGACACCACTGCCGACTGTGGCGATGGCGCACCCGGTCCACCCGGCGATCGTGTGACCCTCGTCGTACAGACTCATGGAACGGCCTCCTACAGATCTCTCACACTCTAAGAGATTTACCTCTCGAATATCTCACAAACTAAGGAAACAAGGAAGATGGACGGCAAGTCCCGCCCGCCCGCGACCCCCGCGCAGGCGCTGAGCGCGATGGACGACCTCATCGCCGCGCACCTGATCGGCCAGCAGGAGATGGCCCGGCGGCTGAACCTGACCGTCACCGACCTCACCTGCTTCGGCTACGTCCTCCAGGCCGGCCCCGACCTCCTGACGGCAGGAGACCTCGCGTCGCGTATCCAGGTCACGACGGGCGCGGTGACCGGCATCCTGAACCGCCTGGAACGCGCCGGTTTCGTGACCCGCCGCCCGGACCCGACGGACCGCCGCAGGGTCCGAGTGGCGGCGGTCCCTTCGGCGGTGGCCCGCGTGGAGGCGGCCTACGGCCCCCACTACACCCGCCTGATGACCCTGTTCGCGGACTACGCACCGGTCGAACTGGCGGTCATCACGGACTGGTTCACCCGAGCGACGGCACTGGCCCACGAGTCCCGGATGGAGCTGTCGGCAGAGAAGTCCGACTGACCCCTCGGAGCAGATGGCCCAGAGAGCGGCATGAGGGTCGCTTTCAGCGGGGCCCATGCCGTGGTGGCCGCAGCAGTGCCCAGATGGCGACAGTGCCCAGATGACGGCTCACTCGGTCCGTGAGCCGTTGGACGGTGGAGCGGCGCAGGGAGCACAGCCAGACGTAACCGCTCAGGGAGACGCAGAGACAACACCAGCTCTGCCACCACACGTCCCATGCCGACGGCTGCCGTTCAACGCACCAGTAGAGAGCGCAGACCGCCGAGGTGGCCAGCACCAGCGCGACCGAGCCGGCCTTGAGCACCTGTCCGCGAGCCGCCCAGCGGGAGACGAGGAGGCCGGACGGCACCTGGATGGGCACGTGGAGCACGAGGAACCAGGCAAACAGGCCGAACATCTGGCCGTAGGTCTTCGTGGACACGGCCGGAATCCAGTCCAGCGCGACGAACAGCAGGGCACCGCTCAGATGCATGGCCGCGACGTTCAGCAGAACGAGGTACGCACCGGTCTGCCGAGGTTCCCTGTTCTCCTGCGGAAGGGGCTTCACGCGACGGCGCCCTCCGGCAGACCTGTGGCGCGCCGGGCGGTCACCAGGTAGCCCGCGAAGGCCACGTCCGGCCGGGACCGGGCCCATCCGTCCGCCCTGTCGACAGGAACCAGGACGGCCGTGTCCCGGACGGGAAGGCTCATCCGGTCCGCGGCGCCCGCGGATATCTCGTAACGGCAGTGCACCTCATCGATCGACAGCACTTCCACCGAGGTGGCCGCACACTCCCCCGCCCGGCCGTGATGCTCCTCGCGGAAGCCGATCCCCGACGCACGTTTCTCCCCGACGACGTCTGCGTAGTCCGCAGGATCGGCCTCGAGCAGCGTCCACGAGACGACGTCCCCGACAGCGAAGTCCTCTCCGCAGCACTGCATTTGCCAGTCATCGACCCAGATAGTCAACGTCACGACGCCATTGTCCGCCGCACGGCCCTAGGTGCCCAGGGGGGTCTCGGCTGACGGCGTCACGCGGGCCCGGCCGTGGTGTGTGGCCCGGGCCCGCGGCGGGATCAGGACTTGACGAGAGTGATGTCGGTGCTCGGGAAACCGGTGCTGACCGTCGCCGGGTAGTCAGGGTCGTCCGCCCTGCCGACGCCCCGGAGTACGGCGGCGCCGGGCTGGAAGGAGGCGGTGGGCTCGATGTTGCTGGGGAAGGCGACCGTCCACGGGACCGGGGCCCCGGGCTCGCAGACGACGACCAGGTCCTCGTACGAACCGGACGCGGTTTCGGTCTTCTGCGTCTGGTAGGCGCTGGCGGTGAGGGTGACGCGGGCCGGCTTGTTGCCGGTGGAGGGTGGGTGCGGTCCACAAAGGCGGCGAGTTCTCCTGGGTCGGCCTGGTGCAGCTCACCGCTGCGGACGGTCACTTCCGAGCCAGGAGGTCCCGTCTCGCTGTGGACGCTCGGGGGCACTCGCTGGAGGCGCGGTACCGCGCTGCTGGGCGGCTTGCTTCGCTGCCAGGTTCCGGGCGTGGGCCTCGCGGCGCAGTCGGCGTTCGTAGTCGGCGATCTGGTGGGCCACGGGGGCGCAGGTGGCCAGACCGATCAACCGCTCGTTCTCACCGTCGACCAGGAAAGGACCGTTGCCGCCCAGCGGAGGGCGCTTCCCGCGCCGACCGTCCCGGACCGCGCCCCAGTAGAAGATCCAGCCGAACGGCAACGCTTCCACCCGCTGGATCTGAAGGTCGTACTCGACGCGGTCCCGTACGGCGTAGATCTCGGCGAGCACCAGTCTGCGCGCGTCCTCCTCGGTCAGCATCGCTCCATGGTGACAGCGACCCTCCGCAGACCGGATGGCTCGCTGCGGATTCGCCCAGCCTCACATCTCGCCGGAAACGCAAGAGGCCCCGGATTTCTCCGGGGCCTCTTTACTGTGCACTCGGCAGGATTCGAACCTGCAACCTTCTGATCCGTAGTCAGATGCTCTATCCGTTAAGCTACGAGTGCTTGTTCTTTTGTTTTTGTCTCCGTTTCCCTGGCCTTTCGGCCCGTCCCGGCGACAGGAAGAACATTACATGACTGCCGCCGTCATGTGAAATCCGTTCCCCGCACCCTGCCTGACCTGCGGAAACGTCGAAACCTAGATCGAACGCAGAGGCTCGCCAGGAGCCCGGCAACGCCGAAGCCCCGGTCCATCTGGACCGGGGCTTCGGATCAGGGCGGAGGCGGAGGGATTTGAACCCTCGATGGGCTTTAAGACCCAAACCGCATTAGCAGTGCGGCGCCATAGACCGGACTAGGCGACGCCTCCAGCACAACCACTCCCGCGAGCGCGCGAATGGTGCGTGCAGATGATGACACAGGCAAGCGCGGTGTCACCAATCGCCCCCCACGGTACTAGGCACCTGGCCCGCAGGGCAAAGGGCTTCGCCCGGCGCGGCGCGCGCCGCTTCCGCGGGCGGTGTCGCAGGTGGGGCGCAACGTCCGGCGGGGGTGCGCGTTGGGGTGGGTATGAGTGCACTCCCGCGGCG
>NZ_MUNH01000167.1:0-11513 GCF_002154615.1 Streptomyces recifensis | reverse complement strand
TCGATCAGCGTGATCTTCAGGCCGTACTTCGCCTCGAGGGCCGCCCGGCGCTCGTACACGGCTTCCTTGCGGTAACCGACGATGACACCGACCTCGGTGAGACCGACCTCGGCGAAGTTGCCGAGGGTGAGGTCGAGAACGGTGAGCGACTCCTCGTCGCCCTCCGGGCCCACCGGCACCAGGGCCTTGGGCAGCGTGTCGGTGTAGGGGCGCAGACGCCGTCCGGCGCCGGCCGCCAGCACGAGGCCGATCATGCGGTTTCTCCTTCGTCGTGGACGGCGGGCGCCCCAGCGGACACCCAGAAGCGGATGCTCTCGACGAGCACCAGCAGAGCGACGCACACGGCGATGACCGTGAGCGCGACGGTGAACTGGGAGGCGGTCAGCAGCGCGGCAAGCACGGTGACGAGCAGCGTGCGCCCCTCCTGCCCCCCGATGGCGCGCACCAGCCAGGCCGGCGGCGCTCCGGCGTCGCCGCGGATGCGGTACACCGTGTCGTAGTGATGGTAGGCGACCGCCGCGACCAGCCCGAACGCCGCGGGAAGGGCGCCGTGGACGTCGGCGCGGGCGGCCAGCGCGAGCACCGTGCCGTACTCGGCGGCGCGGAAGAACGGCGGGACGAGCCAGTCCAGCGAGCCCTTCAGCGGACGGGCCGTGGCGAGCGCCGAGGTGAGGACGTAGACCACCGCGCCGACGACCGGCAGCCACCCGCCGAAGCCGGTCAGCGCCGAGCAGGCGACCACGGCGGCGCCGCCGAGGAAGGCGGCGGCCGGGACGGCGAGACCGGGCAGGCCCCGCCCCAGCACGCGGGCCAGGGCTCCGGCGAGCGGGCCGGTGTCCGCGAGGTCGGCGAGCGCGCGGGCGGCGCGGTCGGTACGGCGGGCCTTGCGGGTCAGCGAGCGCAGCACGCGCCCGGCGGTCGTGTACGCCGCGGCGAGGGCGCAGCCGATCAGCAGCACGTAGAAGGTGATGCGGGGGGTGGTGACCGCGGTGAGGACGGCGATCATGGCCCAGCGTTCGCCGATGGGCAGGACGATCATCCGGCGGACCCAGACCGTCCAGCCGACGCTGTCCAGCTTGTCGGAGAGGGCGGCGGTGGGGCTGGTGTTGGCGGTGGCGTCGTGGTTGGCCTCGTTGAAGGAGAAGTCCACGACGTGCCGGCAGGTCTGGAGGATCATCGCGCCGAGCGCGAGGGCCCAGACGTCGTCGCCGCCCCGGGCCGCGCCGAGCGCGAGTCCGGCGTAGTAGGCGTACTCCTTGGCCCGGTCGAAGGTGGCGTCGAGCCAGGCGCCGAGCGTGGAGTACTGGAGGGAGTAGCGGGCGAGCTGGCCGTCGGTGCAGTCCAGGACGAAGGAGGCGATCAGCAGCACGCCGGCCGCGATGAAGCCGGGGCGCGTGCCGGTGGCCGCGCACCCCGCCGCTATCAGCGCGGTGAGCAGGGAGGCGGTGGTGACCTGGTTGGGGGTGAGGCCCCGGCGGGCGCACCAGCGCGCGAGGTAGCGCGAGTACGGGCTGATGCAGAAGGTGGTGAAGAAGCCGTCGCGGGACTTCACCGCTGACTTCAGGCGTACGTCCTCCTCGTCGACGGCGAGGACGGCCTGCCGGGCCTCGTTGCGGGCCTGCGGGTCGGCGGGGACGGCGGCGACCAGGCTGCCCAGCTCGGGGCGGTGCACGGGGGTGCCGTCGGCGTCGAGGGCGGTGACCAGGCGGTCGGGCAGGCTGTCGACGGCGACCGCGGTGCCGCCGCCGGTCTCGTCCTGCCCCTCCAGGGCCCGGCTCAGCGCCTGCCGGGCGGTGCCCTGGGCGGTGACGGCGCCGGGGACGGCGGCGAGCGGGAAGCGGGGGTCCGTGAGGCCGAGGCGCAGGGCGTGCGGGTGGCCGACGAAGCGGGCGTCGACCAGGGCCACCCGCCCGTCGGCGGGGGCGTCCGCGATCAGGTTCCGGGCCTCGGCGGTGTCGGCGGCCATGCGCACGTCGAAGCCGAGGGACCGCAGATCGCCTTCGAGGGACGATCCGGGGACCGGCTGACCGGTGACGATGGCGGTCGGCAACCGAATTCACTCCCTGGGTCCGGCGCGGCGGCGCCGGTCTGCTGCGTGATTGGGGGCGCCCCTCGCCTGCGGCTCGCCGGGGCGGCATGTCGGCAGAGGCTATCGGATGGGCCGGTGCACCCGTTCACCGGGCGTTCAGGCCCGGTCCACCGGGGCCGCGCCCGCCTGTGCCGCGATCATCATCGGGGATCGAAGGGCCCGCCCACAAACCGCGCCCCGGCGGGCGGTGTGCAATCCGGACATCGAGGACGCCCGGCGGGGCTCGGCGTAGGGTCTGCGGGCATGACGTGGTTGATCACCGGCGGAGCCGGATACATCGGGGCCCATGTGGCGCGGGCCATGCACGGCGCCGGGGAGGACGTGGTCGTCCTGGACGACCTGTCGGCGGCGGTGCCCGAGCGGCTGCCCGAGGGCATCCCGCTGGTCGAGGGCTCGACGCTGGACGGGGACCTGCTGAAGCGGGTGTTCGCCGAGCACGGGGTGACCGGTGTGGTGCATCTCGCGGCACGCAAGCAGGTCGGGGAGTCGGTGGCGGAGCCCGTCCGCTACTACCGCGAGAACATCGGCGGCCTGGCGACCCTGCTGGACGCGATCGCGGACGCGGGCGTCCGGCGGCTGGTCTTCTCCTCCTCCGCGGCCGTGTACGGCAATCCGGACGTGGACCTGATCACCGAGGACACCCCCTGTGTCCCGGTGAACCCCTACGGCGAGACCAAGCTGGCCGGTGAGTGGCTGGTCCGCGCGGCCGGACAGGCGCACGGCATCTCCACGGTGTGCCTGCGCTACTTCAACGTGGCGGGCGCGGCCGCGCCGGATCTGGCCGACACCGGGGTGTACAACATCGTGCCGATGGTCTTGGACCGGCTGACCCGTGACGAGGCGCCCCGGATCTTCGGCGCCGACTATCCGACGCCGGACGGCACCTGTGTCCGCGACTACATCCATGTCGCCGATCTCGCCGAGGCCCACCTCGCGGCGGCCCGGCGGCTGTCCGAGGACGCGCCGGCCGGTGATCTGACGCTGAACGTCGGCCGGGGCGAGGGGGTGTCGGTGCGCGAGCTGATCACGCTGATCGGCGAGGTCACCGGGGACCGGCGGGAACCGGTGGTCGAGGACCGGCGGCCGGGGGACGCGCCGCGCGCGGTCGCCTCCGCCGAGCGGGCGGCGGCCGAACTGGGCTGGCGGGCCCGGCTCGGGGTACCGGAGATGGTCGCCTCGGCGTGGGCGGGCTGGCAGCACCACCGCGGCCGCTGAGCGCTGCCGTACGGCTCTGACCTGCGGATCGTTTCCGCAGGTCAGAGCATATGACAACGGTGTTCAGTGCCGCGTTGCCCAGGGGCCGCCGACCGTAGTTCACTGTGAGCCGGTGCGTTCGTTTGCGAGCCGGCGCGCGGCGCTGAAGGGCGGTTCTCTCATGGGGGCAGGGCACGACCACGGGCATGCGCACAGCCATGTGCCGTCCACCGGTACGGCCGCGGCCGCGTACCGGGGCAGGCTGCGCGCGGCGCTGGGCATCACGCTCACCATCATGGTGGTCGAGATCGTCGGCGGTCTGGTCGCGGACTCCCTGGCGCTGGTCGCGGACGCCGCCCACATGGCGACCGACGCGGTGGGCCTGGTCATGGCGCTGCTGGCGATCCACTTCGCGGCCCGGCCGCCGAGCACCCACCGCACCTTCGGCTTCGCCCGCGCCGAGATCCTGGCCGCGCTCGCCAACTGTGTGCTGCTGCTCGGGGTGGGCGGCTATGTGCTGGTCGAGGCGGTGCAGCGGTTCCTGCGGCCGGCCGAGACGCACGGCGGGCTGATGGTGGTGTTCGGCGCGATCGGCCTGGTGGCGAACTCCGTCTCGCTCCTGCTGCTGATGCGCGGGCAGAAGGAGAGCCTCAATGTGCGCGGTGCCTTCCTGGAGGTCGCCGCGGACGCGCTGGGCTCGGTCGCGGTGATCGTCTCGGCCGCCGTGATCCTTGCCACCGGCTGGCAGGCCGCCGACCCGATCGCCTCGCTGCTCATCGGGCTGATGATCGTGCCGAGGACGCTGCGGCTGCTGCGCGAGACGCTGGACGTGCTGCTGGAGGCGGCGCCCAAGGACGTCGACATGACCGAGGTACGGGCACACATCCTGGCGCTGGACGGTGTGGAGGACGTACATGATCTGCACGCGTGGACGATCACCTCGGGTATGCCTGTGCTCTCCGCACATGTGGTGGTGAGCACTGATGTGCTGAACGCCATCGGCCACGAGAAGATCCTGCACGAACTGCAGGGCTGTCTGGGCGACCACTTCGACGTGGAGCACTGCACCTTCCAGCTGGAGCCGGGCGGGCACGCGGAGCACGAGGCGCACCTCTGTCACTGAGGTACACGTACGGGTCGAGGACATGCGGACGTGCCGGGAAGTGCCGGGAGTGCCGGTTTCGTACGGCAGACTTGGGGGTGCGAAGACCGACGCGAAGGATGGGTATGCCGATCACACCAGCCACCGAGGCACACAGCTCGTCGAACGGCACCGCGGAGCCGATCTTGCTGGAACTCGTGGACGAGAACGGCGTGACGACCGGCACCGCGGAGAAGCTGACCGCCCACCAGCCGCCGGGGCAGCTCCACCGGGCGTTCTCGGTGTTCCTCTTCGACGAGCGGGGCCGGCTGCTGCTCCAGCAGCGGGCGCTCGGCAAGTACCACTCGCCCGGTGTCTGGTCCAACACCTGCTGCGGTCACCCCTACCCCGGTGAGGCGCCGTTCGCGGCGGCGGCCCGGCGTACCCACGAGGAGCTGGGGGTCTCGCCCTCGCTGCTGGCCCAGGCGGGCACCGTGCGCTACAACCACCCGGACCCGGCGTCGGGCCTGGTGGAGCAGGAGTACAACCACCTCTTCGTCGGGCTGGTGCAGCAGGCGCCGGCGCCGGACCCGGAGGAGGTGGGCGGGGTCGCCTTCGTGACGGCGGCCGAGCTGGCGGAGCGGCACGCGCGGGAGCCGTTCTCCGCGTGGTTCATGACGGTGCTGGACGCGGCGCGTCCGGCGATCAAGGAGCTGACGGGGTCGGCCGCGGGCTGGTAGGCCCGCGGGACCCTCATCCGGACAGTGCGGGTTTGAGCGGCAGGGCGGCCCAGATCACCTTGCCGCCGCTCGCCGTGTGCTCCACGTCGACCGCGCCGCCCGCCTCGCGCGCCACCTCGCGCACCAGCAGCAGCCCCCTGCCCCCGGTCTGACCGTGGTCGGCCTCCAGCGCGGTCGGACGGTAGGGATGGTTGTCCTCCACCGAGACCCGGACCCACTCGGCGCCGACGGCCACCTCCACCCCGAGCACCGGGGAGAGCAGCGCGGCGTGCTTGACCGCGTTCGTGACCAGCTCGGAGACGATCAGCAGCAGCCCGTCCACCACTTCGTCCGCGACCGGTACGCCCTGGCGCAGCAGCAGATCCCGTACGGCGTGCCGCGCCTGCGGGACCGACGCGTCCACGGCGGGGGCGGTGAACCGCCACACTCCTTCGTACGGCAGGGGTTCGGGCGGGCGCTCGGCGCCCTCCGCGGGGCGCGGCACACCCCCGCGCCCGTGGTTGTCCATCGTCCGGTCGCCACCCTCGCGCTCGATTGTCACCACACGTCGAGTGTTGGTAACGCCGGGGTGCGCTCCGGAGGACTGAACACAAGTCAGCGGGTATCGAACGGTTCCGACCGCATCCGTACGGTGTGGTCGCGCGGATGACCGCATCTGTCCCCCCGGCGTCCGATTCGAGAACTATTCAGGTTGTACGGGTTCGTCACATCTGTACGCGGGTGGTGCGAGCCAACTCACGCCGCCATGACCCGTACCCGCGGATAGCATCCGCCGCATGGAGCCCGAGCTGTCGCACGCCGTCGCCGACCGCGTCGCCACCGTCGTCATCCGCCACCCGGCCAAGCGCAACGCCATGACGGCCGCGATGTGGCGGGCGCTGCCCCCGCTGCTGGCGGAGCTGGCCGCCGATCCCGAGGTGCGCGCGCTGGTGCTCACCGGGGAGGGCGGGACCTTCTGCGCGGGCGCGGACATCTCCACGCTACGCGGTTCGCCCGCCGAGGCGCAGGGCCTCGCGGTGGCCGCCGAGGAGGCGCTGGCCGCGTTCCCCAAGCCGACGCTCGCCGCGATCAAGGGCCACTGCGTGGGCGGCGGAGCCCAGCTCGCGGCCGCCTGTGACCTCCGGCTGGCGGAGGAGGGCGCGCAGTTCGGCGTGACCCCGGCGCGGCTCGGCATCGTCTACCCCGCCTCCTCCACCCGGCGCCTCGTCTCCCTGGTCGGCCCGGCCACGGCCAAGCACCTCCTCTTCTCGGCCGAACTGATCGGCACCGACCGCGCGCTGCGCACCGGCCTGGTGGACGAGGTGCTCCCGGAGGGCGAGCTGGACAAGCGCGTCGCCGCCCTCACCGCCACTCTGGCCGCCCGCTCCCTGCTCACCCAGGCCGCCGCCAAGGAGTACGCCGACGGCCGCACCGACCGCGACTCCCACTGGACCGCCCAGTCCCTCGCCTCCACCGACACCGAGGAGGGCGTCACCGCCTTCCTGGAACGCCGCGAACCCCGCTTCACCTGGGGCGTGCCCACGACCGGGTGATCCGGCCGGGGCGTGGTGAGCCGCTCGTGGGGTACCCGGTGCGCACCGGGCAACCCGCCGGGTGGATTGGAGTTTCTCTCATGTTCCGTGCCATCGCCGATGTGCTGCGTCAGATAGGCGGGGCCATCGCCACTGTCGTCACCCTGCCCTTCCGGGCGCTCGCCCGGCTGTTCGGCGGGGCCTCCAGCGGCCGGGCCTGACGCGGGGCGCCCGGTGCGCCCTGTCGTACGCATCCCCGTGCCACCTGCCACAATTGCCGCGCAACGTTCAGCGTCAGAAGGCGGTACGGGATCGTGACGACACCCCTCACAGGGTCCATCGAAAGCAGGATCGCCGGGGAACTCGGCGTACGGGAGCGGCAGGTGAAGGCCGCGGTGGAGCTGCTGGACGGCGGTTCCACGGTGCCCTTCATCGCCCGCTACCGCAAGGAGGCGACCGAACTCCTCGATGACGCGCAGCTGCGCACCATCGAGGAGCGGCTGCGCTATCTGCGGGAGCTGGAGGAGCGCCGGAGCGCGATCCTGGAGTCGGTGCGCGAGCAGGGCAAGCTCACCGACGATCTCGAGGAGCGCATCCGGGGCGCCGAGACCAAGGCGCGCCTGGAGGACATCTACCTCCCGTACAAGCCGAAGCGGCGGACCAAGGCGCAGATCGCGCGGGAGGCCGGTCTCGAGCCGCTGGCCGAGGGGCTGTTGAGCGACCCGTCGGTGGAACCGGCGGCCGCCGCGGCCGCGTTCGTGGACGCGGACAAGGGTGTCGCGGACGCGCAGGCCGCGCTGGAGGGCGCGCGGGCGATCCTGACGGAGCGGTTCTCCGAGGACGCCGACCTGATCGGTGAGCTGCGCGAGCGGATGTGGACGCGCGGCCGGCTCGCCGCCAGGGTGCGGGACGGCAAGGAGGAGGCGGGCGCAAAGTTCGCCGACTACTTCGACTTCACCGAGCCGTTCACCGCCCTTCCCTCGCACCGGATCCTGGCGATGCTGCGCGGCGAGAAGGAGGAGGTCCTCGACCTCGTCCTGGAGCCGGAGGAGCCGACGGAGGGCCGGTCTTCGTACGAGGGCATCATCGCGAACCGGTTCGGCATCGCGGACCGGGGCCGTCCCGGCGACAAGTGGCTCGCCGACACCGTCCGCTGGGCCTGGCGCACCCGGGTACTGGTGCACCTCGGCATCGACCTCAGGCTGCGGCTGCGTACGGCCGCCGAGGACGAGGCGGTCGACGTGTTCGCCGCCAACCTGCGCGACCTGCTGCTGGCCGCCCCGGCCGGCACCCGCGCCACGCTGGGCCTCGACCCCGGTTTCCGTACCGGGGTCAAGGTGGCCGTGGTCGACGCGACCGGCAAGGCCGTCGCCACCGATGTGATCTACCCGCACGTGCCCGCCAACAAGTGGGACGAGGCGATCGCCAAGCTGGCCCGGCTGGCCAAGGAGCACACGGTCGACCTGGTCGCCATCGGCAACGGCACCGCCTCCCGCGAGACGGACAAGCTGGCGACCGAACTCATCGCCAGACACCCCGAGTTGAACCTCACCAAGGTGATGGTCTCCGAGGCGGGCGCGTCGGTGTACTCGGCGTCGGAGTACGCCTCCCGTGAACTGCCCGGCATGGACGTGTCGTTGCGCGGCGCGGTCTCCATCGCCCGGCGTCTGCAGGACCCGCTGGCCGAACTGGTGAAGATCGACCCGAAGTCGATCGGCGTCGGCCAGTACCAGCACGACCTCTCCGAGGTGAAGCTGTCCCGTTCGCTGGACGCGGTGGTCGAGGACTGTGTGAACGGCGTCGGTGTGGACGTCAACACCGCGTCCGTGCCGCTGCTTTCGCGGGTGTCGGGCATCTCCGCCACGCTGGCCGAGAACATCGTCACGCACCGCGACGAGAACGGCCCGTTCACCTCCCGCGCGGAGCTGAAGAAGGTGTCCCGGCTGGGCCCGAAGGCGTACGAGCAGTGCGCGGGCTTCCTGCGCATCCGGGGCGGCAGCGACCCGCTGGACTCCTCCAGCGTGCACCCGGAGGCGTACCCGGTGGTGCGGCGGATGGTGAAGACCACCGGGCAGGACGTGGCCTCGCTGGTCGGCAACACCGGGGTGCTGCGCTCGCTGCGGGCCGCCGACTTCGTGGACGACACCTTCGGCCTGCCGACCGTGTCCGACATCCTGAAGGAGCTGGAGAAGCCGGGACGCGACCCGCGTCCGGCGTTCAGGACGGCCACCTTCAAGGAGGGCGTGGAGAAGATCTCCGACCTGTCCGCCGGGATGGTGCTGGAGGGCGTGGTGACGAACGTGGCCGCCTTCGGCGCGTTCGTGGACATCGGCGTCCACCAGGACGGCCTGGTGCACGTGTCCGCGATGTCCAAGACGTTCGTCAAGGACCCGCGGGACGTCGCCAAGCCGGGTGACATCGTCAAGGTGAAGGTCCTGGACGTGGACATCCCGCGCAAGCGGATCGCGCTGACGCTGCGGCTGGACGACGAGGCGGCTCCGCAGGAGCGGGGTCCCCGCCAGCAGCGGGGCGGCGGCGCCCGCCCGCCCCAGCAGCGACAGGGCCAGGACGGTCAGGGCCGGCGTCAGGGCGGCGGCCAGGGCGGCCAGGGCCGTGGGAGCGGTGGCGGCAAGGACCGGGGCGGCCGTCCCGCCCCCGCGCCGGCCAACAGCGCCATGGCGGACGCCCTGCGCCGCGCCGGTCTGGTCGACCCGAACAAGGGCCGCCGCTGAGCCTGCCCCGCCCCCGCCCCCGGCCGCGACGCCGGGCCGGGGGCGGGGTTCAGCGTTCGGTCACCTTGCCGTCCGCGACCTCCAGGCGGCGGGTCACCTTGATCGCGTCCAGCATGCGCCGGTCGTGGGTGACCAGCAGGAGCGTTCCCTCGTAGGCGTCGAGTGCCGACTCCAGCTGCTCGATGGCGGGCAGGTCGAGGTGGTTGGTCGGTTCGTCCAGCACCAGCAGGTTGACGCCCCGGCCCTGGAGCAGCGCGAGGGCGGCGCGGGTGCGCTCGCCGGGCGAGAGGGACGCGGCCGGACGCAGTACGTGCTCCGACTTCAGGCCGAACTTGGCGAGCAGGGTGCGTACTTCGACCGGCTCGGTGTCCGGGACGGCCGCCTGGAAGGCGTCGAGCAGCGACTCGGAGCCGTGGAACAACTGGCGGGCCTGGTCGACCTCGCCGACCAGCACCCCGGAGCCCAGCGTGGCGTCGCCGGAGTCCAGCGGGACCCGGCCGAGCAGCGCGCCGAGCAGGGTGGACTTGCCCGCGCCGTTGGCTCCGGTGACCGCGATCCGGTCGGCCCAGTCGATCTGGAGCGAGACCGGGCCGAAGGTGAAGGCACCGCGCCGGACCTCGGCGTCCCGCAACGTCGCCACCACGGCGCCGGAGCGCGGGGCGGCGGCGATCTCCATGCGCAGCTCCCACTCCTTGCGCGGCTCCTCCACCACGTCCAGGCGCTCGATCATCCGCTGGGTCTGCCGGGCCTTGGCCGCCTGCTTCTCACTGGCCTCGCTGCGGAACTTGCGGCCGATCTTGTCGTTGTCGCTGCCCGCCTTGCGCCGGGCGTTCTTCACGCCCTTGTCCATCCAGGAGCGCTGCGTCTGCGCCCGGTCCTGGAGGGCGGCGCGTTTGTCCGCGTACTCCTCGTAGTCCTCGCGGGCATGTCTGCGGGCCACGTCCCGCTCCTCCAGATAGGCCGCGTAGCCGCCGCCGTAGAGGTTGATCTGCCGCTGGGCCAGGTCGAGTTCGAGGACCTTGGTGACGGTGCGGGTGAGGAACTCGCGGTCGTGGCTGACGACGACGGTGCCCGCGCGCAGCCCGGTGACGAAGCGTTCCAGCCGCTCCAGGCCGTCGAGGTCGAGGTCGTTGGTGGGCTCGTCCAGCAGGAAGACGTCGTAGCGGGAGAGCAGCAGGGAGGCGAGTCCGGCGCGGGCCGCCTGGCCGCCGGACAGCGAGGTCATGGGCCGGTCGAGGCCGACGGCGAGGCCGAGGGTGCCGGTCACGTCCTCGGCGCGTTCGTCCAGGTCGGCGCCGCCGAGGCCCAGCCAGCGGTCCAGCGCGGTGGCGTACGCGTCGTCGGCGCCAGGCGCGCCGTCGACCAGGGCCTGGGTGGCCTCGTCCATGGTGCGCTGGGCCTCGGCGACGCCGGTACGGCGGGCCAGGAACTCGCCCACGGTCTCGCCCGGCCTGCGCTCCGGCTCCTGCGGGAGGTGGCCGACGGTCGCGGTCGGCGGGGAGAGCCGCAGCTCGCCCTCCTCGGGCGCGGTGAGCCCGGCGAGGATCTTGAGCAGCGTGGACTTGCCCGCGCCGTTGGCGCCGACCAGCCCGATCACGTCTCCGGGCGCGACGACGAGGTCGAGCCCGGTGAAGAGGGAGCGGTCGCCGTGGCCGGCGGCGAGATTCTTGGCGACGAGGGTGGCAGTCATCAGGACGCCGATTTTAGTCGCGGGCCGACGCCCCCCGGACCGCTGCCACCAGTACCCCGCCGGAGGTGCGGGCCACGAGGTACGCCTCGCCCCTGACCGTCCTCGCATCGAGCGGCAGCCGGTGGTGACCGGGGCCGAGCACGGCGTCCAGCACGGTCCGGACATGGGTGCGGCGGAGCCGGTCGACGCGGTACGCCGTGAGCTGGACGCGGCCCGGCGCGCTCACGTCGATCTCGGCGGCGTACGGGCTCGCGGTCAGCGCGGTGAGGCGGCGGCGGTCGTCCGGGGCGCGGTCGAGGGCCTGCTGGAGCTGGGCGACGAGGACCGGGACGACCGGGGCGGGCGCGTCGACGAGGACGGTGCCGGTGTGGGCGAACGTCTCGCGCAGGGCGGCCCGTTGGGTCTCTGCGACGATCAACGCCGCCCCGTACTGCCTGAGTTCCCTGGCTGGGACGTCGGTGGCGTCCGGGGTGATG
>NZ_MUNH01000166.1:0-4666 GCF_002154615.1 Streptomyces recifensis | reverse complement strand
CCGCGCCGACACCGGCCCGCGGGCGGGCCGGTGTCGGCGCGGGCGGTGCGGGCGGCCTCGGCGGGGGGTACGCCGGATGAGGTCAGGCGGCACATCGCCTCCAGTACGGCCACGTCGTCCGGGGTCCAGCGGCGGTGTCTGCCGTCGGCGCGGGCGGCGGGGCCGAGGCCGTAGCGGCGGTCCCAGGACCGCAGGGTGGTGGGCGAGACACCGAGCCGGCGGGCCAGGGCGCCGGTGGTCAGTCCGGCGCCGGGAACTTCGTCGTCCATACGTCGACTGTACGCCGGGAACGACGCAGAAACGATGCGAGTTGTCGGCGCCCGACACCGGCTCCCACGATGACCTGACCGTCCCACCCGAGGAGCCAGGTCATGAGCTCGTACCCGTCCCCGCCCGCCACCGCCGCGCCGCCCGTGGCCCCCACCGGGGACGGCTGCGACGACGAGGAGCTGGCACGGGGCCTGGTCGCGGGGGACGAGGACTGTCTCGCGGCCGTGTACCGGCGCTGGTCCTCGCTGGTGTACGCCCTCGCCCGCCGCGCGCTGGGGAACGCCGGTGAGGCCGAGGACGTGACCCAGCAGGTGTTCCTCGGGGTGTGGCGCGGCCGTGCGGGCTACCGGCCGGACCGGGGCCCGCTGGGCGGCTGGATCGTGGGCATCACCCGGCGCAAGATCTTCGACGCGCTGGCGGCACGCGCCCGGCGTGGCGAGCTGGTCGCGGCTGCGGCCGCGTCCCTGTCCCGCGCCACCCTCGGCGCGGAGACCGCCGCCGACCCGGAGACGGTGCTCGACCGGCTTCTGGTCCGCCGCGAGCTGGGACGGCTGCCGGCCGCCCAGCGCCGGGTGCTCTACCTGGCCTTCTACGAGGACCTCACCCAACCGCAGATCGCCGCCCGCACGGGCTGGCCGCTCGGCACGGTGAAGAGCCATGCCCGCCGCGGCCTGCACCGCCTGCGCTCCGGCATCGAGCGACGTGAACCCCTGGAGGCGGCCGTCTGAGCGGGGCTCGTACGAAGGGGAGGGGGAGTCCGAATCCGGTCGAAGTAATGCACGAACACCCCTACACATATGGGAATAAAAGGAGCAAAATAGACGGATACGCGATACGCGGCACTCCACCGCAGGCCCACCGGACGCGGTCGAGTCCGCTCGGTTCGACGGAAGGAGGACCGTACGCAGACTCCCACCGACAACGAAGGACGCGAGGCCGGTCCGCCGGAGCGGACCGGCCTCCTCGTGCGCGCGGGCGGCGCGCCCCGGGCGGAGGTCTTTGACACGGTTCGCGGCACTTTCTAGCTTGAGCCGGGCCACAGCGTTCCTTGACCTCACGAGGCTGGAGACCGCCCTGTCCGCTCGACTCGCCCTCGGCCGCCGCCTGGCCACGGCCGCCGCGTTCCTCGGCCTGATCGGCACCCTCACCACCACCGCCTGGGCGGACCCGAAGGACCACGCCCCGGCGCCACTTCCGGCCCCCGAAGCGACCCGCGTCCCGGACACGGCGGTCTCGGTCACCCCGCTGGCCTCCTTCGCCCTCCAGTCCACGGCGAAGGTGAGCGACTCGGCGGCCGACGTCTCCTCCCCCGGCTACCCGGCGCGCGGCTGGCACCACGCGGGCCCCCGCTCCACGGTCCTCGCCGCCCTGCTCGCCGAGGGCCGCTACCCGGACCCGTTCCGCTCGGCGAACCTGAGCAAGATCCCCAAGGCCGACTTCAAGGTGCCCTGGTGGTACCGCTCCGACTTCACCGTGGACGACACCTCCCGGCGCACCCGGCTCGACTTCAGCGGGGTCGTCCCGGCCGCCGAGGTGTACGTCAACGGCCACCGGGTGGCGACGGACGCGCAGGTCGAGGGCGCGTACACGCGGCACGAGCTGGACATCACCCAGCTGGTGCGGCCCGGCCGGAACACGGTCGCCTTCCGGGTCCGGCCCAACGATCCCGACCGGGACCTCAGCATGGGGTGGCTCGACTGGCTCCAGCCGCCCCCGGACCAGAACATGGGCCTGGTCCGCGACGTCCTGGTCCGGCGGGGTGGCCCGGTCGCGCTGGACGACGCCCATGTGGTGACCGACCTGGCCGTCCCGTCGCTGGCGACCGCCGACCTGACCGTGCGGGCACGGGTGCGCAACGACACCGGCCGCGCGGTCACCGCACTGGTCAGCGGCAGCGTCGCCGGGACCACGCTCACCCGCCGGGTCCCCCTCGCCGCACACGAGTCGCGTTCCGTCGCCTTCTCCCCCGCCGACGTCCCCGGCCTGCGCCTGCGGTCCCCGCGCGTGTGGTGGCCCGCCGGAATGGGCGGCCAGCCGCTGTACGGCCTGAGGCTCACCGCCTCCGTCGCCGGTGCCGTCTCCGACACCGCGCACGAGACCTTCGGCATCCGTGACGTCCGGGCGCCCCTGAACAAGGACGGCGCCCGCCAGTACCGGATCAACGGGCGCCCGCTGCTGATCCGGGGCGGCGGCTGGTCGCCGGACCAGTTCCTGCGCTGGGACCGGGGCTACGTGGAGGACCGGCTCCGGTACGTCCTCGACCTCGGGCTGAACACGGTCCGGCTGGAAGGGCACATCGAGCCGGACGAGTTCTTCGACCTGGCCGACCGGCTCGGCGTGCTCACGCTGCCGGGCTGGGAGTGCTGCGACAAGTGGGAGGGCCAGGTCAACGAGGACGGCTCCGGGGAGAAGTGGGACAAGGACGACCACGCGGTGGCGAAGGCGTCCATGGCCGCCGAGGCGGCCCGGCTGCGCACCCACCCGAGCGTCATCTCCTTCCTGATCGGCAGCGACGCGGCACCGAACGCCACGATCGAGAAGAACTACCTGGACGCGCTGACAGCGGCCGACTGGCCCACCCCCGTCGTCCCGGCCGCCTCCGACGACTCCTCGCCCAGGCTGGGCCGTTCGGGCATGAAGATGAGCGGCCCCTACGACTGGGTACCGCCCGCCTACTGGTACGCCAAGCGCGAGGGCGGCGCCACCGGCTTCAACTCCGAGACCAGCGCGGGGCCCAGCATCCCCACCCTGGACACGCTGCGCCGGATGATGACCCCCGCCGAGCTGGACACCCTGTGGAAGACCCCGGCGGCCAGGCAGTACCACCGCTCCCCGTCGGCGGTCTTCTCCACCCTCAAGCTCTACAACGACGCCCTCACCGCCCGCTACGGCGCCCCGGCCGGCCTCACCGACTACGTGCGCAAGGCGCAGCTCGCCCAGTACGAGAACGTCCGCGCCGAGTTCGAGGCGTACCGCCGCAACGCGCACGACGCCGGCAAGCCGGCCACCGGGATCGTGCACTGGATGCTCAACAGCGGCTGGACCTCGCTGCACTGGCAGCTCATGGACCGCTACCTCGACCAGAACGGCGCCTACTTCGGCGCCAAGAAGGCGGGCGAGCCACTGCACGTCCAGTACTCCTACGACGACCGCTCGGTGGTCGTCGTCAACGACCGCCACTCCCCCGCCGCCGGCCTCACCGCGCGGGCCACCCTCTTCGACCCCGACGGCACCCCGCGCTACGACCGCACCCTGACCGGGCTGCGCGTCCCCGGCGACGGCGCGCACGGCACCGCGTTCACGCTGCCCGAACAGCTCGGCGGCACCTCCCGCACCCACCTGCTGCGCCTGGTGCTCACCGGCCCCGACGGCCGGGAGGTGAGCCGGAACGTGTACTGGCTCTCCACCCTCCCCGACACCCTCGACTGGGCGCACACCGACTGGTACTACACCCCGTCGACCGCCTTTGCCGACCTCAAGGGCCTCTCCGCCATGGCACGGGTGCCGGTGTCGGCCACCGCCACCACCCGCACCTCGGGCGCGCTGTCCACCACGACGGTGACCCTGCGCCGCACCGGCGGCGGCCGGACGCCCGCCCTGCTGACGGACGTCCACCTGGTCGACGCCCAGGGCCGGCCGGTGCTGCCGGTGCGCTGGTCGGACAACCAGGTCGGGCTCTGGCCGGGCGAGTCGGTGACGCTCACCGCCGCCTACCGCACGGCGGACCTGCGCGGCTCGGCCCCACGGGTGCGGGTCTCCGGGTGGAACACCCCGGAACGGACGGTCCCCGCCTCCTGAAATCCCGCTCCGGCGGCGTCGTCCGCCGCCGCCACGGGCACACTCCCGTCGCGGGTTCCCGGGGGCGGCGCCGGAGTGGAGTGACTCCATCCGCAGCGGGCACACGGCACAGCAGCAGGGGCCGAGACCACTAGGGGTGGACATGGAGATTTCAGGACTCATCAGCGCCGTCATCATCGGCATCGTGATCGGTGTGCTCGGGCGGCTGGTCGTGCCGGGACGCCAGCACATCGGCGTGATCGTCACCATCCTCGTCGGCATCGTGGCCGCCCTGCTGGGCACGGCCATCGCGGCGGCCCTGGGTGTCGCGGACACGAACGGGCCGGACTGGATCGAGTGGCTGATCCAGATCGCGCTGGCCGCGATCGGCATCGCCGCGCTGGACCGGATGTTGGGCCGCCGCCACTGACCCCTTTGGTCACCTCTTGTAGAGATACGGCGTCGTGGTGGTGAGGGCGTGCAGCCCGAGGCGCTCCAGGACGGGGCGGCTCATGGCGGAGGCGTCCACCTGGACATGACGGCAGCCGTGGGCGGCGGCGACGCGGGTGCGGTGGGCGACCAGGGCGCGGTACAGGCCCCGGCCCCGCCACTCCGCGAC
>NZ_MUNH01000165.1:0-11222 GCF_002154615.1 Streptomyces recifensis | reverse complement strand
CCGTCAGCACCCCCTGGGGCGAGCTGCACCTGACCGCGGCCGACTGGGCCGAGGCGTTCGAGGCGGCGGAGGCGGGCGTCCCGCACAACGAGGCCCGCGACCTGATCTGGGAGGCGCTCGTCACGATCCTCCACGACCAGCTCGACAAGGAGGTCCCGCCGCAGCTGTTCCGCCGGGCCCTGGCCTCCGACGGCGAGCTGACCGGCACCCTCCGCCGCGCCTGGCCCCTGCTGGAGGCGGCCGACCTGGTCGGTGACCTGTGGACGGTCCCGGCGTACCTGCGGATGTGCGCCCCCTGGCTCACCCCCGACGAGGTGCGCCTGCTGCGCCGCGCCGACCCGCAGGCGTGGACGGTGTCCGACCTGCCCCTGCTGGACGCGGCCCGGCAGCGGCTCGGGGACCCGGAGACCTCGCGGAAGAAGCGCCGCCAGGCCGCCACGGTCGCCGTCGAGCGGGAGCGGATGGCCGCCGTCATCGACAGCGTGATCGCGGCCGACCCGGACGGCGAGGGCGCGGTGACGATGCTGCACGGGCAGGACCTCAGGGACAGCCTGGTCGACGAGGGCGCGCTGACCGCCATCGAGGCGGACGCCCTGGCCGGGCCGTTCGCGCACATCGTGGTGGACGAGGCCCAGGAGCTGACCGACGCCGAGTGGCAGATGCTGCTCCTGCGCTGCCCGTCCCGGAGCTTCACCATCGTGGGCGACCGCGCCCAGGCCCGGCACGGCTTCACCGAGTCGTGGCGGGAGCGGCTCGCGCGGGCCGGGCTCGGCCGGGTCGAGGTGGCCTCGCTGAGCATCAACTACCGCACCCCCGAAGAGGTGATGGCGGAGGCCGAGCCGGTGATCCGGGCCGCGATCCCGGACGCCAACGTGCCCACCTCGGTCCGCGCGGCCGGCATCCCGGTCACCTACGGCCCGGTGTCCGGCCTGGACGCGGTGCTGCACGAGTGGCTGGCCGAGAACGCGGAGGGCACCGCCTGCGTCATCGGCGATCCCGCGTTCAAGGAGCGCCCCCGCGTCCGGTCGCTCACCCCGGAGCTGGCCAAGGGGCTGGAGTTCGACCTGGTCGTACTGGTGGAGCCGGACGCCTTCGGCGAGGGCATCGAGGGCGCGGTGGACCGCTATGTGGCGATGACCCGTGCCACCCAGCGGCTGGTCGTGCTGAGCGGTACCTAGGGTCTTTCGTTTCGATCAGGAGAGGCCCTAGTCACGCGCCGGGGCGGGGCGCCCGGACGTGCCGGGCGCCCCGCCGTGGCTTTCGCCGGATCTGCCGCGTCAGGCGGTGTGGTCCGGGTCGAAGCGGTCCTCCATGTCCCGCATGCCGCCCTCGGCGCGGTCACGCTGGGGCTGGTGGGCGCGCTCCTGGTGCTCGCGGCCCTGCGGGCCGCGCGCGCCGGCCTTCTCGCGCGACTGGCCGGCCTTCTCCTTGGCCTGGCCGGCCTTCTCCTTGGCCTGGTCCTGCATCTTGCGGGACTTCTCCTGGAACTGGTCCTTCATACCCATGTGGGTTCACACTCCTGGTGAGAACGGTTGCGGCCCCGGTGGAGCCTCGACCAGATTCACACGGGCGAACACCCTCCGCATGTCGATCACTTACTCTGCGTAGCGCGGGCCGCCTCGTCGGCCGCGCCGCCCGCGCCCACCAGCCCCGATCGCATCCCGGTCAGGCGGTCGGCGTACCTGCGCATCTCCCGCTGGCCGACGGTGCCGATGAGTGCCGGGAGGTAGCCGCGCAGGCCCTGCATGCCGCGCAGCCACCACTGTCCGTACACGTGGGGCGACCGGCGCTCGATGCCGTCCACCAGCCGGTCGACGGCCGGGCCGAGCGGGTAGGTCTTGTTCGACGGCCAGGGCAGCCGCTGCCGCAACTCCCGCATCACGTCGTCCTGGTCGGCGCCGCGCACCATGTCGGTGTCGGTCCAGGACAGGTAGGCGACGCCCACCCGCACGCCCAGGTAGCCGACTTCGCCGCGCAGGCTGTGCGCGTACGCCTCCACGCCGGACTTGGAGGCGCAGTACGCCGTCATCATCGGCGCCGGGGTCATCGCGGCGAGGGAGGCGATCTGGAGGAGGTAGCCGCGGCTCTCGGTGAGCACCGGCAGGAAGGCGCGGGCGGTGACGGCCGAGCCGATGAGGTTGACCTCGATCACCCGCCGCCAGGCCACCGGATCGGAGTCGGCGAACGGACCGCCGGTCGCCACACCGGCGTTGGCCACCACGATGTCGACCTTGCCGAACCGCTCCTTCACCTCGGCGGCAACCCGGCTCATCGCCTCGTGGTCGGTGACATCGGCGTACCAGTGGGCGCTCTCGCCGTACAGCCGCTCGGAGACGGCCTTCAGCTCGTCCTCCTCCAGGCCGACGAGCGCCACCTTGGCGCCCCGCGCGGAGAGTTTGCGGGCCAGCAGCTCGCCGACGCCGCGTGCCGCACCGGTGACGACGGCCACCTGTCCTTCGAGACCGACCTTGCTCATGCGCCCTCCTCCAAGGTGACGGGGATGCTCCCCGTGACGTACGTGGTGACGAGTTCCCGTATCCGGCCGGTCACCGCGTCCGGTGCCTCCACCGGGGTCATGTGCCCGATACCGAACAGCTCGGTGAAACCTGCGCAGTTGGGCAGCTCGGCGACGAGCGCGCGGGCGTGCGACGAGGGGGTGAGCCGGTCGGCGGTGCCGTGCAGCACGGCGGTGGGTACGGTCAACTGCCGTACGCCGTGGTCGAGATCGAGCCGGTCCAGCACCCCGCCCCAGGCGTGCCGGGCGGTGCGCGGGCAGGCGTGCACGATCCGGGCGCAGGCGTCGACCAGGTGCGGCGCCGAACCCGGGCCCATGGTCGCGTACTTGAGGATCTTCCTGGCCAGTGGCGTGACCGGGCCGAGCGGCAGGGACGAGCCGAGGATGCGCCCGGTGAGCCAGGTACGCACGCGTCCGGCACGCAGCGGCACCACGCGCGCCTCGGCGGTGAGCCGCCCGCTGCCGGTGCTGCACAGCAGCGCGGCGGCCGCGTGCTCCCGGAAGCGCGGGCGGGCCGAGGCGGACATGATCGTCATGCCGCCCATGGAGTGGCCGACGATCAGGGCGCGTTCACCGGGCGCGAGGGTGGCCGCGAGCACCGCTTCCAGGTCGTCCGCGAGCGCGTCGGTGGAACACACCGGGCTGTACGGGCTCAGGCCGTGGCCGCGCTGGTCGTAGGCGATGACCCGGTGGTCGCGGGCCAGCTCCTTTATCTGCGCGGCCCAGAAGGCGGTGGAGCAGGTCCAGCCGTGGGAGAGGACGACCGGGGGCGCGCCCTCGGGGCCGTGCACCTCCACGTGCAGGCGGGCGCCGTTGGTGGAGGTGACCTCCAGGGTGCGGCTCATGCGGTGGCCTCGCTCGGGACGGAGGCCGGCTTCGTGGTCCCGGGCGCGGGCTTGCGCAGCACCTCGTACTCGGTGAGGTCCACGCGGCGGGTGGCCTGCCGGAACTCGCTGGTGGTGCCGGGCCAGACGGTGGTGTTGCGGCCGCTCGCGTCCAGGTACCAGCTCGTGCAGCCTCCGGTGTTCCAGACGGTGCGCTTCATCCGCTCCTGCACCCGGCGGTTCCAGCGGTCGACGGCGGCCGGGCGGGCGTCCAGCGCGGTGCGGCCGCCGAGGGTGTCGAGCTGGCGCATGTAGTCGGCCAGGTAGTTGAGCTGGGACTCGATCATCAGGATCATCGAGGAGTTGCCCAGGCCGGTGTTGGGCCCGATCACGCTCAGCCAGTTCGGGAACCCGGCCGCCGAGCCGCCGCGCAGCGCCTCCATGCCGCCCTTCCACGCCTCGGCGAGCGTGACGCCCCCGACACCGACCACGCGCTCGGCGATGGGCATGTCGGTGACGTGGAAGCCGGTGCCGAAGACGATCGCGTCCACCTCGGCCTCGGTGCCGTCGGCGGCGACCACGGTCGAGCCCCGGATCTCGGTGACCCCGGCGGCCACCACGTCCACGTTGGGCTGGGCGAGCGCCGGGTAGTACGCGCTGGAGAGCAGGATGCGCTTGCAGCCGATGCGGTAGTCGGGGGTGAGCTTGGCGCGCAGGGCCGGGTCCTTGATGGCGCGGGCCATGTTGCGCTTGGCGAGCTGTTCGACCAGGCCGAGTTCGTCCGGGTGCTTGGTGAACGCCTGCACCTGGAGTTCCCGGATGCCCCACAGCAGCCCGCGCCGCAGCCGGGCGGTGAAGGGCAGCGTCTGGTGCAGCTTGCGCTCGGCGGTGCCGATGGCCCGGTCCATGCGGGGCATCACCCAGGGCGGGGTGCGCTGGAAGACGGTGAGCCTGCCGACCTCGGGCTGGATCGAGGGGACGATCTGGATCGCGGAGGCGCCGGTGCCGACCATGGCGACGCGCTTGCCGCGCAGGTCGAAGTCGTGGTCCCAGCGGGCGGAGTGGAACACCCGGCCGGGGAAGGAGTCCAGCCCCGGGACGTCGGGGATCTTCGGGTCGGACAGCGGGCCGGTGGCGGAGACCACCACGTCCGCGGTGAGCGAGCCGCTCGCGGTCTCGATGTGCCAGCGCAGCTCGTCCTCGTCCCAGGTCATCAGCTTGACCTCGGAGTCGAAGCGCAAGTGCGGGCGCAGCCCGAAGTCGTCGGCGACGCGCTCCAGGTAGGCGCGGATGTGCTCCTGCCCGGAGAAGGTGCGCGGCCAGTCGGGGTTGGGGGCGAAGGAGAAGGAGTACAGGTGCGACGGCACGTCGCAGGCACAACCCGGATAGCTGTTGTCCCGCCAGGTCCCGCCGACACTGCCGGCCCGCTCCAGGACGACGAAGTCGGTGATCCCCTCCCGGCGCAGCCGCACGGCGGCCCCCAGCCCGCCGAACCCGGACCCGATCACCGCCACCCGTACATGCTCGTGCTCGGCCATCCCGACGCCTCCACGCATCCTCGGACTCCGCCAGTGAACACTGGCGCAATGGGACTGTAGAGCAGCGCCGTACTGAGCGGTAGGGGGCGCGGAAAGGAAAGTTACCGCCGGTACGCCATAGGCTGCGGACGTGGCAGAAGACGGCGGACACAGCGGCGGGCAGGCCGGCGGGCGCGAGTACCGCATGGAGGAGCTGGCGCGCATCGCCGGGATCACCGTGCGCACCCTGCGGTTCTACCGCGAGCGCAGACTGATCCCCCCGCCCCGCCGCGAGGGCCGTATCGCCTGGTACGACGACCACCACCTGGCCCGGCTGCGCACCATCGCGGCGCTGCTGGAGCGCGGGCACACGCTGAACGGCATAGCCGAGCTGGCCGAGGCGCTGGACAACGGCCGGGACGTGGCCGACCTGCTGGGCGTCTCCCCGCCCACCGAGGAGGAGCCGGTCCGGCTGACCCCGGAGGAGCTGGCGGCCCGCTTCGAGGGCGAGGTCACCCCGGAGAACCTGGCTGCCGCGATGACCCTCGGCTACGTCGGCACCGACGGCGACGAGATCGTGCACATCAGCCGGCGCCTGCTGGACGTCTCCTCGGCACTGGTCCGCGAGGGCATCCCGCTGGCCGAGGTCCTGACGGCCGCGGCCCGGGTCCGCGAGCACGCCGACGCCCTCGCGGCCCTCTTCGCCGACGTGATCGGCCGCCACGCCCCGGAGGACTCCCTGCAGCGCCTGCGCCCGCTGGCCCGCAGCGTGGTGGAGGCGGAGCTGTCGCTGGCCATGGACCGGCGGCTGAGCAAGCAGGACTAGGGGAGCTGGTATCCGTTCTGAGGAGCTTGCCGCATCCGTTCCGAGAAGCTGCGGCGCGCACCGTCGAGGGCGGTACGGCCGTGTGGCCACCGCCACGGCCGCACTTCAGATGTTCCTCAACCCCTTCCGGCCCGACACGCAGGCGTGGCAGCTTCACTGAACACGACCTGGCTCAACGGGGCGCCTTCAGGGAGGGTTCATGACGATGGTCACGGAGTTCCGCACGAGCGCCTTACCGGCCGCGGAACGGTTCGATTTCTGGTACGGCATGGTGAACGACGCGATAGTCCCCAACCGGCTGCGCAGCGACCATACGCCGGACTTCCGGGCGCGGTTGCGGCTGATGGACCTGGGCGCGGTCCAGGTGTCCGCTCTGCGGTATCCGCCGCTGGAGACGTACCGCCCCGCGAAGCTGATCCGGCGGTCAGACCCCGAGAGCTACCAGCTGATGCTGAACCTGCGTGGTGGCCACAGGATCCGCCAGGGAGGTCACGACACCACGGGCTCGGCCGGCGAGATGCTGCTCTACGACACCTCGCGGCCCTGGCACGGCTGGGCAGAGGCGGACGCCGGCACCGCGGGCAGCGCCGTCAGCGCCGTCAGCGCCGTCAGCGCCGTCAGCGCCGTCAGCGCCGTCAGCGCCGTCAGCGCCGTCAGCGCCGTCAGCGCCGTCAGCGGCATCATGGTGCAGGTTCCCCGGGCACTCCTGCCGCTTCCGCAGGACGGTGTCCGCTCCCTCATCGCCACGCGGCTGCCCGGCGGCCAGGGCGTGGGCGGGCTGCTGGCCGGCTTCCTGAAGCAGCTGGTCGACCACGCAGGCTCGTACACCCCGGCGGATGCCGCGCGTCTGGCCACCATCATGGTCGATCTTCTGGCAGCCGTGTGCGCCCACCATCTGGAAGCGGAACGGCTGCTGCCGCTGGAAACCCAGCACCACACGCTGTTCCTGCGTACCCGTGCCTTCATCGAGCACCACCTGGCCGACCCGGAACTGACGCCGGCCGCGGTGGCCGCCGCCCACAATGTCTCCACCCGCCAGTTGTACCGCCTCTTCCAGGCCAAGGGCCTGACGGTCGCCGGCTGGATACGCCGGCGCCGGCTGGAGAACTGTCACCGCGACCTGGCCGACCCCCGCCACCGCCACCGCCCCGTCCAGGCCGTCGCCTCCCGTTGGGGCCTGACCGACAAGGCCCACTTCAGTCGCCTGTTCCGCGCCGCCTACGGGATGCCGCCCGGTGACTACCGGCGCGTCGCACAGAACGCCGGGCGGGAAGGCACGGAACGGCAACCGGATGGCGCTCACGATCAACCACGCTGCTAGCCCGACCGCCGACACTCGGGAGGTCATCACTTCGGCAGCAAGTTCATCTCCACAGAGAGGACCGAACTACGGTGCGTCGAATCGCCATGTCCGTGCTCGCGACCGGAGCGCTTGTCGTCTCCGGTCTGGCCCTCGCACCCTCGGCTCAGGCAGCCGTGACCGACTGTCCGAACGAGAGCGGATACCTCTGCTTCTGGGTCAACGCCAACTATGGCGGCGCCATGGGCAAGGTATCCGGCAACAACACCTACTGGGGCAACTTCACCGGCGGGTGCAACTCGACCCAGCGGTGGAACGACTGCGCCTCGGCCATCCGTAACGAGGGACTGAACTGTGAGGCGGTGGTGTACGAGGCCGCGAACTACGGCGGATCCTCGTGGGTGATCAACCGTGACACCCAGGCCGCGGATCTGACCCAGTGGGGCAAGCCGAGCGGGGGCAACTGGAACGACGTCATCAGCTCTAACAACTGGTGGTGTGGGTAAGGGCTGACGGCATGCGTCCGATGGCCACACCTGCCGTTGCCGCGGCAGTCGTCGCCGTGTTGGCCTTCGGTTCCGCCGGCTGCGTTCGCGCGCAGTCGGCGGAACGGCCGGACCGGGCCGCCGGGCCCGCGCTCAGCCAGGCCGCCGTGGACCTCGCTCTGAGGGCCTCCCCCTACCGCGAGGACCAGCGCACCCTCCGTCGAGCGGAGGACGAGCTGACCCGCCGGTGCATGGCCGGACACGGCTTCGGCCACCCGGCCGCCTCCGGTACCACCGCCCGGGGCGACGACCCCTGGCACCCCGATCCCGAGGTGCGGCGCACCCTCGGTTACGGCTTCTCCGACACCGGCCCGTCACCCCACGACCAGTACCCGCCCGGCCTGCCCGCGGCGAAGCGGGGCAGCTACGCCCGTGCGCTCACCGGCGACCCTGGGCAGCGCGCCACGCTGCGGCTGTCGAGCGGCCCGAAGTTCACCTTCGCCACCACGGGCTGTATCGCCCAAAGCCGCATCCGACTCTTCGGTGATGTCATGGCGGCGGCCAGTGTCTCGTACGTGCCTCAGGAGGCCTACAACGCGGTCCACGAACGGATCGCCGATGACGCCACCATGCGGCGCGCCCTGGGAAACTGGGCGACCTGCATGAAGGAGCGAGGGTTGCCGTTCGCCTCCATGGAGGACGCACGGGCGGCCGCCGCCCGCCGAAGCCATGGCGTACCGTCGGCGCAAGGCGCCGCGCCACGGGAGGAGGTACGGATAGCCGAGGCCGACGCGGAGTGCGCCGTTGCCGTAGATCTGCCAGGGGTGGTCGACCGGGTGGGACCCCGGTACCTGCGCGAACTGAGCGCGGAGCAGCGCCGGGACCTCAATGCCGCCGCACAGTTCCGGCTCGAAGCGCTGCAGCGCGCCCGCGGCCTCCCTGATCCGGCCTGATCCAAACGAAAGGCCCCTAGCGCTCGTACACCACCGTGACCGGCGCGTGGTCGGACCAGCGCTCGGCGTGGGTGGCGGCGCGCTCGACCCAGCCCTTGACCGCCTTCGCGGCGAGGCCGGGGGTGGCCATGTGGTAGTCGATGCGCCAGCCGGAGTCGTTGTCGAAGGCGCGGCCCCGGTAGGACCACCAGCTGTAGGGGCCCTCGGTCCCGGGATGCAGGGCGCGGACGACGTCCACGTAGCCGCCGTCCTCGGGGCCGAGCACCCGGCTCAGCCACTCCCGCTCCTCGGGCAGGAAGCCGGAGTTCTTGACGTTGCCGCGCCAGTTCTTGAGGTCGGCCTGCTGGTGGGCGATGTTCCAGTCGCCGCAGACCAGGACCTCGCGGCCGTCGGCGGCGGCCCGCTCGCGCAGCTCCTTGAGGTGGGCGGAGAACTCGCCCATGAAGCGGACCTTCTCGTCCTGCCGCTCGGTGCCGACCTCACCCGAGGGCAGGTACAGCGAGGCGACGGTCACACCGGGGAGGTCGGCCTCGACATAGCGGCCCGAGCCGTCGAACTCCGCGGAGCCGAAGCCGACCCGGACACGGTCGGGCTCACGGCGCGTGAAGAGGGAGACGCCGGCGCGGCCCTTGGCGGCGGCGGGCGCGTGCACCACGTGCCAGCCGTCGGGCTGCCGTACGTGCTCGGGGAGTTGCTGCGGCTCGGCACGCACCTCCTGCAGGCAGACCACGTCCGCGGCAGTCTGCTCCAGCCACTCCACGAAGCCCTTCTTGGCGGCGGCCCGCAGTCCGTTCACATTCACCGAGGTCACAGTCAGCACCAGGGCACGATACCGGCACACTGGTGGAGACCGATGCCCACTCGCCGCATAGAAGTACGATGCTCAGTATGATTATCCGCCGCGTTCGCTTCGACCACCCCGACGCCGTGAAGCTCAATGACGAGGTCCAGGCCGAGTACCACGTGCGCTACGGCGACGGCGGCGACGCCACCTCGCTCGACCCGGCCGACTTCGACCCGCCCAGAGGCGTGTACCTGATCGCGTACGACGCGGAGGACCGCCCGGTCGCCACCGGCGGCTGGCGCAGCCAGGACCTGAACGGGGAGGGCAACCAGGACGGCGACGCGGAGCTGAAGCGCATGTTCGTCATCGAGCAGATGCGCGGCCACGGCCTGGCCCGCCGCATCCTCGCCGAACTGGAGGCGGACGCCCGCGAGGCCGGCCGCACCCGCATGGTCCTGGAGACCGGCACCGAGCAGCCCGAGGCCATCGCCCTCTACACCTCCAGCGGCTACACCCCGTGCACCAAGTTCGGGTACTACCGCCACCACGAGAACAGCCTTTGCTACGCGAAGCCGCTCCGGGCACCGCGCGGAACGAACTGACCCGGCCCAGTGGCCTGTTGCCGCAGCACAGGCCACTGTTTCCCCTGTGACGCGCCTGTGACGTGACGGCGATCACTCCGCCGAAAGTCGGAACATACGATCAGCTCAGTAGCTGCCGCGCCTTTCGGCCCCACCTGACAGTGCAAGCGGATGCGACTCCCCCTCCTCACCATCCGGGTTCTTTCACACCTTCTGGAGTCCTTCATGTCTTCGCTCGGTTTCCGACGCAACTCCGCCCTCCGCGCCGGTTTCGTCGCCGCCTCCCTCACCGCCACCGTCCTGCTGCCGGCCGGTGCCGTGTTCGCCGCCGAGGGCGCGACGCCGAGCCCGCAGGCCACCACCCCGGCTCCGAGCGGCACGCCCAGCACGCAGATCGGGACGCCGACCTCGACCACCGAGCCGAGCACGCCCGCCACCACGGCGGCCCCCACCGCGTCCGAGGGCCCGAACGGGCAGCAGGGCCCGGTCCTGATGAGGACCGTCGCGCTGAAGGGCGACCTGACGGCCAAGGTCTACAAGCACACCGACCAGGGCGACTACTACTCGGCCACCGTCGTCTTCAAGGGCAGGACCCTCGGCGAACTGCGTGCCGGGGGCAGCTTCGGCGCCCAGCAGATGAAGGTCTTCAACGGCATCAAGGTGACCCTGCGCGCGGACGGCAGCATGACCTCCGCCGACGAGTACGTCGGCAACGGCGGCCAGGGTCCCGTCACCCCGGTCCGCTGCGTCGTCACCGTGACACGGAGCATCGGCGCGGGCACCGAGGCGCTGGTGACCATGAGCCCGTCGGGTCCGTCGGTGAACTTCCGGGGCGCGGGCGAGACCAGGCTGATGCCGTACTACCTGACCCGTCTGCAGCCGAAGCTCCCGGCGAGCGCGGGCTTCCAGGCCGAGATCCTCGACCCGAACAGCACCCACCCGCGCCTGCGCACCAACATGGAGGGCGGCGGCCACCCGGCGACCGTCCAGGACTTCCCGAAGCTCCCCAGCGGGTGCAGCTTCGCCTACCCGACCACCTCCACGGGTTCGGCGGGCTCCACCGGCGGCGGCAACACCGGCACCACCTCGACCAACCAGACGACCGTCGTGCCCAAGGGCAGCGTCGCGGCCGGCTACGAGAGCACCAAGGACAGCGACGCCCCTGTCCTGATGGCGGTCGGCGGGGCCGCCGCCGCCGGCGCCGCGGGCATCGGCTTCGTCGTCCTGCGCCGCCGCGGCACCTCGGTCGCCGGCCGGATCTGAAACGCCGCCCCCCTGGCTGCGGGCCCGCCCTCCTGAGCGCGGGCCCGCACCCGTCGTTCCGTCTGGAGTCAGCCTCATGCAGCGCCGTGTCATGACCGCCACGCTCACCCTCGCGCTCGGCCTCGCCCTGGCCGCCTGCGGCACACAGGACAGCACCGGGCACGCGGTCCCGCC
>NZ_MUNH01000164.1:0-6644 GCF_002154615.1 Streptomyces recifensis | reverse complement strand
CTTGCCGTGCCCGCGCCCGGTCATCCGCCGGGCGGCCTCGCGGCCGGTGAGGAACGCGCTGGTGAGATTGGTGTCGAGGATGCGGTGCCAGTCGGAGTCGGTGAACTCCAGCAGCGGCGCCCGCAGTTGCATCCCCGCGTTGTTGACCAGGATGTCCAGCGGGCCCACCCGCTCCTCGACCTCGGCGATCCCGGCGGCCACCGAGGGGCCGTCGGTCACGTCGAACACCGCCGTGTGCACCAGGTCGCCCGGCAGTTCCGCCGCCGCCCGCGCGAGGCGGTCACCGTCACGTCCGTTGAGGACCACGGTGCAGCCCGCCTCGGCGAGCCCACGGGCCAGGGCGAGTCCGATGCCCCGGCTGGAACCGGTGACCAGGGCCGTACGTCCGCTGATGTCGAAGAGAGGGTGAGCCGTCATCGCCGTACCGCTCCTAGATGACCAGTGACAGCAGCAGGACCAGGCCGCCGGCGACCACCGAGATGATGGTCTCCATCACCGACCAGGTCTTCACCGTCTGGCCGACGCTCAGGCCGAAGTACTCCTTCACCAGCCAGAAGCCGGCGTCGTTGACATGGCTGAAGAAGAGCGAACCGGCGCCGATGGCCAGCACCAGCAGGGCCGTGTGCGTGGTCGACATGTCGGCCGCGAGCGGCGCGACCAGACCGGCCGCCGAGACCGTCGCCACCGTGGCGGAGCCGGTCGCGAGCCGGATCGCCACCGCGATCAGCCAGGCCAGCAGCAGCGCCGGGATCGACCAGTCCTTGGAGATGTCCAGGATCATCTGGCCCACACCGCAGTCGATCAGCGTCTGCTTGAAGCCACCGCCCGCGCCGACGATCAGCAGGATGCCGGCGATCGGCATCAGGCCCTTCTCGACGGTCTGCTGGAGCCGGCCCTTGGTGAAGCCCGCGGGGCGGCCCAGCGTGAAGAAGCCGACGATCACCGCGGCGAGCAGCGCGATCAGCGGGGAGCCGACCACGTCGAAGACCCGCTGGGTCATGTTGGCCGGGTCGTCGATGACGATGTCCACCAGGGCCTTCGCCAGCATCAGCACCACCGGCAGCAGCACGGTGGCCAGCGTGGCGCCGAAGCCCGGACGACGCTCCAGGCTCTCCGAGGCGCGCTCCGGGATCATCCGGTCCGGCGCCTGGACGTCCACCCAGCGGGCGGCGACCTTGGAGAACAGCGGACCGGCGATGATCACGGTCGGGATGGCGACCACGATGCCGAGCGCCAGCGTGACGCCCAGGTTGGCCTTGACCGCGTCGATGGCGACCAGCGGGCCGGGGTGCGGCGGGATCAGGCCGTGCATCACGGACAGACCGGCCAGCGCCGGGATGCCGATGCGCATCAGCGAGTAGTTGCCGCGCCGGGCGACCATCAGGACGACCGGGATCAGCAGCACGATGCCGACCTCGAAGAACAGCGGCAGACCGATCACGGACGCGATGAGCACCATGGCCCACGGCATCGCACGGCCGCCCGCCTTGGCGAGGATCGTGTCGACGATCTGGTCGGCGCCGCCGGAGTCGGCGAGCAGCTTGCCGAGGATCGCGCCCAGCGCGATCAGCACACCGACACCGGCGACCGTGCTGCCCAGGCCGGTCGTGAAGCTCACGATCGCCTTGTCGAGCGGGGCACCGGCCACCGCCCCGAGCACCAGCGAACCGATGGTCAGGGCCAGGAAGGCGTGGAGCTTGAACTTGGTGATGAGAAAAACGATGACGGCGATGCCCGCCAGGACGGCTATGCCCAGCTGGGCGTGGCCGGCCGAGGTGATCGGCTGGACGGTGTCCGCTGCCAGCATCTCGACGCTGAGTCTGGTCACGGGATTCCCTTGCGGTTACGGGGATTCGGGGGACATGAGGGGGGTGGAGAAAAGGGGGTACTGCGGTACTGCGGTTCCGCGGAGGGGGACTACGCGGCGGCGAACGCGGCCAGAGCCTCGGCCGCCCGCTCGGTGATCTCCTCGGGGGACCCGCTGACGTCGACGGCGACACCCGCCTCGTCCGCCTCGAGCGGCTGGAGCGTGGCGAACTGCGAGTCCAGCAGCGCGGTCGGCATGAAGTGACCCTGACGCTGGGACATCCGGCTCTCGATCAGCTCACGGCTGCCGGTCAGGTGCACGAACACCACACCGGGGGCCTCGGCCCGCAGCCGGTCGCGGTACGACCGCTTCAGCGCCGAGCTGCTGACCACCCCGCCGAGCCCCGCCCGGCCGTGCGCCCAGCGCCCGATGGCATCGAGCCACGGCCACCGGTCGGCGTCTTCCAGGGGGGTGCCCGCCGACATCTTGTCGATGTTCGCCTGCGGGTGGAAGTCGTCGCCCTCGGCGTACGGGACGCCCAGCCGGGCGGCGAGCAAAGGACCGATCGTGGTCTTGCCCGTCCCGGCGACGCCCATCACGACGACGACCTGGGGGGTGCGCATGACTGCCTCGCTGTCTTCTTCGACATCGACGCCGTTCTCCGGCGTCGATGTACTGAAACCCATTAGGTACGACAAATTCAAGTGGGTGTGACATATAAGTCTGACTTTTTATGGCTGTGATCCAGGCCGTACGCTGAGTGCATGAGCACACCGGGCCGGGGGCTGCACGGCCGCGTACTGGACACCCTCGGCCCCGCGATCACGGCGGGCGAGTACCCGCCGGGCAGCGTGCTGCGTACCGACGAACTCGCCCAGCAGTTCGACGTCTCCCGCTCCGTCATGCGCGAGGCGGTGCGCGTGCTGGAGTCCATGCACCTGGTCGCCTCCCGCCGCCGCGTCGGCGTCACGGTCCGCCCCAAGCACGAGTGGAACGTCTACGATCCGCAGGTCATCCGCTGGCGCCTCGCGGGCGCCGACCGCCCGCACCAACTGCGCTCGCTGACCGTGCTGCGCTCCGCGATCGAGCCCGTCGCCGCGGGCCTGACCGCCCGCAACGCCACCGCCGAGCAGTGCGCCGAACTCACCGAGTGCGCCCTCGGCATGGTCGCCAACTCACGCGGCCACAAACTGGACCAGTACCTGATCCACGACATCGCCTTCCACCGGATCATCCTCACGGCGTCCGGCAACGAGATGTTCGCCCGGCTCGGGGACGTCGTCGCCGAGGTCCTCGCGGGCCGCACCCATCACGACGTGATGTTCGCCGACCCCGACCCGCCGGCCGTCACCCTGCACGTCCGGGTCGCCGAGGCCGTCCGCGCCGGCGACAGCGCCCGCGCGGAGGAACTGACGAGGGAGATCACCGTGGGCGCGCTCCAGGAACTCGACATCCTCGTGCCGTAGGGCGGGATCAGTCGAGGAACTCCCCGTCGACGTACACCCATGCCCCGTCCACCCGCTCGAACCGGCTCCGCTCGTGCAGCGAACCGCCCCGGTACGAGGCCCGGAACGTCACGGTCCCGGTCGTGTGGAAGGCCGAACCACCCTCGGTGTCCAGGATCTCCAGCCCCGTCCACCGCGTACCGGGATCGAGATCGAGCTCTTCGGGCCGCGTCCGCGGATGCCAGGTCCGCACCAGATACTCCACGTCCCCCACCACGAACGCGCTGTACCGCGACCGCATCAGCGCCTCCGCGCTGGGCGCGGCGACGCCCCCCGAGTGGAACCGCCCGCAGCAGTCGGCGTAGGCCCCCGGCAGCCCGCAGGGGCAGGAGGCGGGAGCGGCGGTACGGGAAGGCGTACGGGAGGTGCGACGGGCCATGCGCGCCATTGTGCCGGACCCGCGCCCGGACCCCGGACAAGCAGAAGGACCCCTGATCGACAGGGGTCCTCCAGTGGTGTCCGAGGGGGGACTTGAACCCCCACGCCCGATAAAGGGCACTAGCACCTCAAGCTAGCGCGTCTGCCATTCCGCCACCCGGACAAGGTGTCTGTCGTGCGGGGTGTTCCCCGCGGCGACGAAGGAAACATTACCAGGCTTTCGAGGGTGTCCGATCACCCCCCGGCCCGAGCCCCCGCTGTGTGAACGCCCTGTGGCGGGGTGACGAGAACGGGCCGGGCAGGGGGAGGATGGGGGTGACCCACCAGCAGTGACAGCGGGAGGAAGCAGCGTGAGCGAGACGGACACGGCCAGGGGCGTCACCGGTGAGGACGAGGTCGTGGACCTCTGCCGCGAGCTGATCCGGTTCGACACCAGCAACTACGGCGACCACTCCGGCCCCGGCGAGCGCGCCGCCGCCGAGTACGTCGCCGGGAAGCTCGCCGAGGTCGGACTGGAGCCGAAGATCTTCGAGTCGCATCCGGGGCGCGCGTCCACCGTCGCCCGCATCGAGGGCGAGGACCCGTCCCGGCCGGCGCTGCTGATCCACGGCCACCTGGACGTCGTACCGGCCAACGCGGACGACTGGACCCACGACCCCTTCTCCGGCGAGGTCGCCGACGGGTGCGTGTGGGGGCGCGGGGCCGTCGACATGAAGGACATGGACGCGATGACCCTGGCGGTCGTCCGCGACCGGCTGCGCAGCGGGCGCAAGCCCCCGCGCGACATCGTCGTCGCCTTCCTCGCCGACGAGGAGGCGGGCGGCACCTACGGTGCCCGGTACCTGGTCGACAACCACCCCGGGCTGTTCGAGGGCGTCACCGAGGCGATCAGCGAGGTCGGCGGGTTCTCCTTCACGGTGAACGAGCAGCGGCGGCTCTATCTGATCCAGACGGCCGAGAAGGGCATGCACTGGATGAAGCTGACCGTGGCCGGCACCGCCGGGCACGGTTCGATGATCCACCGCGACAACGCCATCACCGAGCTGTCCGAGGCGGTCGCCCGCGTCGGCCGCCACAAGTTCCCGGTGCGGGTCACCAAGACCACCCGCGCCTTCCTGGACGAACTCGGCGACGCGCTCGGCACCGAACTCGACCCCGAGGACATGGAGTCGACCCTCGCCAGGCTCGGCGGCATCGCCAAGCTCATCGGCGCCACCCTCAGCAACACCGCCAACCCGACCCAGCTGAACGCCGGTTACAAGGTCAATGTCATCCCCGGCGAGGCCACCGCACACATCGACGGCCGCTTCCTGCCGGGCCACGAGGAGGAGTTCCTCACCGACCTCGACCGGCTGCTGGGGCCGAACGTGCGGCGCTCGGACGTCCATGCGGACAAGGCGGTCGAAACCAGCTTCGACGGTGCCCTCGTGGAGGCCATGCAGTCCGCACTGCTGGCCGAGGACCCGATCGCGCGTGCGGTGCCGTACATGCTCTCCGGCGGTACGGACGCCAAGTCGTTCGACGACCTCGGCATCCGCGGCTTCGGCTTCGCGCCGCTCAAGCTGCCGCCGGAGCTGGACTTCGCCGGGATGTTCCACGGCGTGGACGAGCGGGTTCCGGTCGACGGGCTCCAGTTCGGCGTGCGGGTGCTCGACCGTTTCATCGACGCCTCCTGACGGATGCCGCCGCCGGTAATCAGGCAGGCGTACGAGATCAACTGAGAAGAGTGAATGCGACGATAAGCTCGTAGCCCGATTACTCCCTCCTCGTTACTCGTGATGTGACCCCGCACCTTGGGGCCGCGTTTCCAACTAGGAGGAATAATGATCAAGAAGGTCGTCGCTGCCGCGGTCGCCACCGGTGGACTGGTTCTCGCGGGCGCGGGCATGGCCGCCGCCGACGCCGGTGCCAGCGGTGCCGCCGTGGGTTCGCCGGGCGTCCTGTCCGGCAATGTCGTCCAGGTGCCGGTGCACGTTCCGGTGAACGTCTGCGGCAACACGGTCAACGTGATCGGGCTCCTGAACCCCGCCTTCGGCAACACCTGCGTCAACGACTGACGTCAGCCGTTCACAAGGCGTCTTCAGCGAACCGTCGGCCCCGGAAGCGCGATCTCCGCGCTCCGGGGCCGACCGGTTCCGCACCCAGTCGAAGCAGGGACATCCCAGGGGGGATCAGAACATGCGACAGGGCACCCGTAAGGGCCTGATGACGATGGCGGCCGCGACCGGAGTGATCGCGGCGGCCAGTGGATACGCGCACGCCGACGCGGGCGCGGCCGGCTCCGCCGCCCGCTCGCCCGGCGTGCTGTCCGGCAACACCGTGCAGGTCCCGGTCCACGTACCGGTGAACGCCTGCGGCAACACCGTCGACGTGGTGGGCCTGCTCAACCCGGCCGTCGGCAACGCCTGCGGCAACGGGGCGCCCGGTGCGTCGGGGGGCGCGCACGCCGGCGCCCGCACCACCGGCTCACCGGGGGTCGGCTCCGGGAACACCGTCCAGGTGCCGGTGGACGTGCCGGTCAACCTGTGCGGGAACAGCGTCGACGTGATCGGCGTGGGGAATCCGGCTGCGGGCAACCAGTGCGGGAACGCGGGGCACGGGACTCCGCCGGACCGGCCCGGCAATCCGGGGACGCCGGGGCATCCGGGCCACCCCGGCGGGCCCGGGCACCACGGGGACTGCCCGCCCGGACACCATGAGCACCACCCCGGCCACCCCGGAACTCCGGACAACCCTGGCAATCCTGGTACGCCCGGCAACCCTGGCACTCCCGGGAACCCCGGTACGCCCGGCAACCCTGGGCACCCCGGAACTCCGGGCAGCCCCGGTCAGCCGGGCAACCCCGGCACTCCGGGGCGGCCGAGCACCCCCAGCACGCCCACCACCCCGTCCACCGGCGGTCGCCACACCCCGCAGGGGGCTTCCCAGGCCGGCTACGGCCACGCCTCGGGCGG
>NZ_MUNH01000163.1:0-2756 GCF_002154615.1 Streptomyces recifensis | reverse complement strand
GCGCGAGCGGGCCGAGCGGCTGCGCGCCGAGGTGCTCGACAAGGGCGCCCTCATCGACCGGGACGCGGTGTGGGAGCTGAAGCGCCAGGCGCTGGAACAGGTCGTACGGGTCCCGCTCGGCCCCGGCCGGCGGGCCGCGTACGACGCCTTCCGCGCGGAGGAGGGCCAGGCGCTGGAGGACCACGCCACCTGGTACGCGCTGGCCGAGGAGCACGGCCCGGACTGGCGGACCTGGCCCGAGCCGCTGCGCGACCCCCGCTCGGCGGAGACCGCGCGCGCCCGCGCCCGCCTCGCCGACCGGGTCGAGTTCCACACCCGGCTCGCCTGGCTCACCGACGGGCAGCTCCGCGCCGCCCAGCGGGCCGCCGAGGAGGCCGGGATGCCGATCGGGATCGTGCACGACCTCGCGGTCGGTGTGCATCCGGTCGGCGCCGACGCCTGGTCCCAGCAGGACCACTTCGCGGCCGGGATGTCGGTCGGCGCCCCGCCCGACGCGTTCAACGCGCGCGGCCAGGACTGGGGCCTGCCGCCCTGGCGCCCGGACCGGCTCGCGGAGTCCGGCCACCTTCCGTACCGGCTGCTGCTGCGCGCCCTGTTCCGGTACGCGGGCGCGCTGCGCATCGACCACGTGATGGGCCTGTTCCGGCTCTGGTGGGTGCCCGAGGGCAGCCCGCCCACCGACGGCACCTACGTCCGCTACGACGCCGAGGCGATGCTCGCCCTGCTCGCGCTGGAGGCGTCCCGCGCGGGCGCGCTGGTGATCGGAGAGGACCTGGGCACCGTCGAGCCCGGCGTACGGGAGACGCTCCAGCGGCGCGGGGTGCTGGGCACCTCCGTGCTGTGGTTCGAGCGGGACTGGACCGGCGACGGCCGCCCGCTGCCTCCGGAAAGCTGGCGCGAGGACTGCCTGGCCACCGCCACCACGCACGACCTGCCGCCCACGGCCGCCCGGCTCACCGGTGAGCACGTCGACCTGCGGGAGAAGCTCGGTCTGCTCGTCAAGTCCGGCGCCGACGAGCGGGCGGACGCGGTCGCGGACACCGCCGAGTGGCTGGCGCTGCTGGGCAGCCTAGGGCTGCTGGACGCCCCGGCCGCCGGGCCGCCCGGCAGCGACGAGGAGGCCGAGATCCAGGGCTTCCACCGGTTCCTGCTGCGCACCCCGGCCCGGCTGGTCGGCATCTGGCTCCCGGACGGCATCGGGGACCGGCGCCCGCAGAACGTCCCCGGCACCTGGGACCAGTACCCGAACTGGCGCCTGCCGGTGTCCGACCCCCAGGGGCGTCCGGTGCCGCTGGAGGAGCTGACGGCGTCCCCGAGGCTGGGGGCGCTGCTGGCCGCGGTGCGGGCGGGGCTGGGGCACAGCGGGCCCTGAGGGGCCGTCGAGGCCGCGCGTACGGCACCCCGGACGCGCGGCCGGTGCGGCGGTTCGCTAACTTGGGGAGCGTGGACAAGAAGAACGCCCTGCGCGCCGGAGCCCTGGCGGCCGGCACGACGCTGATGATGCTGCTCATGTCGTCCCCCGCGCTCGCGCTCAGCCGCGACGACGGTGACGACCCCGGCCCCGGTCTCTCCGCCTGGGAGACCATCGGCCTCTACGTGCTGATCCCGGTGGGCCTGTTCGTCGTCATCGCCGGTCTGGTGATGGTGCTGGACAAGTCGCGCTCGGGCTCGTCCGCCCCGAAGAGCTGACGGACCTCAGGTCCCGGCCGGGGGCGCCTGTCCGCCCGCGCACGCACGCGCGGCCGGACGGCGTCCCCGGCGCGTTTCTTCCCCCGTGCCCCCCCGAGGAGCCGCGGATGGCAGGCACCACCGGCGTCGTCGTAGTGGGCTGCGGCCCGACCGGACTGCTCCTCGCCGGTGACCTGGCGGAGGCCGGCGTCCCGGTCACCGTGCTGGAGAAGCGTCCGCCCGGCATCAGCAACCTCACCCGCGCCTTCGCGCTGCACGCCCGCACGCTGGAGCAGCTCGACATGCGGGGCCTCGCCGACGAACTCGAGTCCCTGGGCCACCCGATGACCCGGCTCGGCCTCTTCGACGGCCTCACCCTCGACCTCTCCGAACTCCCCACCCGCTTCCCGCACGTCCTGGTGATCCCGCAGTACGAGGTCGAACGGGTGCTGGAGCGGCGGGCGCGGGAGGCCGGCGCCGAGTTCCGCCACGAGGCCGAGGTGACCGCGCTGACCCAGGACGCGTCCGGGGTGACGGTCCTCGGGCGGGGCATGGAGCCGCTGCGGGCCTCCTACGTGGTCGGGGCGGACGGGATGCGGAGCGCGGTACGCGAGGCGGTGGGACTGCCGTTCCCGGGCCGCTCGGTCATCCGCTCGGTGGTCCTCGCGGACGTACGCCTCTCCGAGGACCCGCCGGACCTGCTCACCGCGGGCACGACGGGGGACGCCTTCGCCCTCCTCATCCCCTTCGGCGACGGCTACCACCGGGTCGTCGGCTGGCACCGCTCCCACGACGTCCCCGACGACGCGCCGCTCGACCTCGCCGAGATCCGGGACATCGTCCGCGCCGCCCTCGGCCGGGACTACGGCATGCACGACCCCCGTTGGCTGTCCCGCTTCCACAGCGACGAACGCCACCCGGTGGGCCGCACCGTCCTCCACAGCAGCGGCACCCTGATCCGCCTGGCCATGGCGAACCGCCCCTGGACGAGGGCACTCCGGTCACTCCTGGCGACCCTGGCCACCCACGCCCCCGCCCTGCGCCGCAAAGCCCTCCGCCAGGTCACGGGCCTCGGCTACTCCTACGGC
>NZ_MUNH01000162.1:0-11597 GCF_002154615.1 Streptomyces recifensis | reverse complement strand
GTTGCTGGTGCTGCTGGCCACGGGACGGGTGCTGACGGCTCCTGTCGGGGGCGGTGTGGTTGCGGCTTCATCGGAAAATGATCCAGATCGTGCTGCCGAACCCCGTTTCAGTTCAGGGGATCGGGCGTAATGTTCAGTCATGGACCGCCGCATTTTCGGGCTGGAGAACGAGTACGGCGTCACGTGCACGTTCAGGGGACAGCGGCGTCTGTCTCCTGACGAGGTGGCGCGGTACCTCTTCCGCCGTGTCGTGTCATGGGGCCGCAGCAGCAATGTCTTTCTGCGGAACGGCGCCCGGCTGTATCTCGACGTGGGCTCACATCCGGAATACGCGACACCCGAGTGTGACAATGTGACCGAGCTGGTCACCCACGACAAGGCCGGCGAGCGCATTCTCGAGGGACTCCTGGTGGACGCGGAACGACGCCTGCACGAGGAGGGAATCGCGGGCGACGTCTACCTCTTCAAGAACAACACCGACTCGGCGGGCAACTCCTATGGTTGCCACGAGAACTATCTGGTGGCGCGGCACGGGGAGTTCTCCCGGCTCGCGGACATCCTCATCCCGTTCCTGGTGACCCGGCAGTTGTTGTGCGGGGCGGGCAAGGTGCTCCAGACACCGCGTGGTGCGGTGTACTGCGTGAGCCAGCGGGCGGAGCACATCTGGGAGGGCGTGTCGTCGGCGACGACGCGTTCGAGGCCGATCATCAACACCCGTGACGAGCCGCACGCGGACGCCGAGCGTTACCGGCGGCTGCATGTCATCGTGGGCGACTCGAACATGTCCGAGACGACGATGCTGCTGAAGGTCGGCGCCACCGATCTGGTGCTGCGCATGATCGAGGCGGGCACGGTGATGCGGGATCTGACGCTGGAGAACCCGATCCGGGCGATCCGCGAGGTCAGCCATGACATCACCGGCCGGCGCAAGGTGCGTCTGGCCAGTGGCCGGGAGGCGTCGGCGCTGGAGGTGCAGCGCGAGTACTTCGACAAGGCGGTGGACTTCTGCGACCGCCGGGGCATCCGTACGGGCACGGTCGCGCAGGTGCTGGAGCTGTGGGGCCGGACGCTGGACGCGATCGAGACGGAGGAACTGGACCGGATCGGTACCGAGATCGACTGGGTGATGAAGTACAAGCTCATCGAGCGGTACCGCGAGAAGCACAACATGACGATGTCGCATCCGCGGGTCGCGCAGATAGACCTCGCGTATCACGACATCCACCGGCGTCGTGGGCTGTACTACCTGCTGGAGAAGAAGGGTCAGGCGGCGCGGATCTGCAATGACCTGAAGATCTTCGAGGGCAAGTCGGTGCCGCCTCAGACGACTCGGGCGCGGCTTCGCGGTGACTTCATCCGGCGGGCGCAGGAACAGCGCCGGGACTTCACGGTCGACTGGGTGCATCTGAAGCTCAACGACCAGGCGCAGCGCACGGTGTTGTGCAAGGACCCGTTCCGTTCGGTGGACGACCGGGTGGAGAAACTGATCGCCGGAATGTAGGAGCGGTCCCTCCGGCCGCGTCTTTTGGCGCCGTATTGCCTTCGAGCGCCACACGGGCGCCGTACGTTTCCCGTACGGCGCCCTTGTCACGCCGTAGAGTTGCGCGCACCAATCCGCAAGATCGACCGATTACGAGGCATCTCCCGTGCGCCGACGCTCACTCCTCCTGGCCGCCGTTCCCGCTGGACTGGTCACGCTCGCCGGGTGCGGCGACGGTGATGCGAAGTCGAGCAGGGCGAGTGCCTCGCCGTCGCCGTCGCCCTCGTCGCCTCCGCCGCCAAGGATCGTGGACGGGCCGCTGCCGGCGATCACGGCGGGGACGAAGTTCGGGGAGAAGCCGACGGTCGCCAAGGGGCCGGGGGAGCCCTCCAAGGATCTGGCGGTCCGTACGGTGATCGCGGGCAACGGCCGCCCGGTGGCGGAGAACGACTTCATCAAGGCGAACTACCTGGGCCAGATCTGGAGCTCGGGGAAGGTCTTCGACAATTCCTACGACCGCAGTCCGCTGGTGCTGCAGTTGGCGCAGGGCAGCATCATCGACGGCTGGCGGTACGCGCTGACCGGGAAGAAGATCGGCAGCCGGGTGGAGATCGCGGTGCCGCCGACCTGGGGGTACGGGCCGTCGGGCAACGAGCAGGCGGGGATCAAGGGCACGGACACGCTGGTGTTCGTGATCGACCTGCTGGACTCCTACAACACCAAGAGCTCGGCGAAGGGCAAGGTGGTCCCGCAGACGGACCCGGCCCTGCCCAAGGTGGCCACGAACACCGACGGCAACCAGCCGAAGGTGACGCTGCCGAAGTCGGACCCGCCGAAGAAGCTGGTGTCGAACTACGTCATCGAGGGCGACGGGGACGAGGTCACCAGGAAGCAGGCGGTGCTGTGCCAGTTCCAGGGGCTGGAGTGGCAGGGCGGCCGGACGTTTCAGAAGACGTACGGTTCGGGGCGTCTGAGCCAGTTCTCGGTGGAGCAGATGGAGCAGGTCGTCAAGGGTCTGGCGCAGGGGATCACGGGGAAGAAGGTCGGCAGCCGGGTGCTGATCGTGGTGCCGCCGGACCTGGGCTACGGGGACAACCCGCCGAGCGGCAGCGGTATCAAGAAGGGCGCCACGCTGGTCTTCACGGTGGACATCCTCGCGGCGATGTAGCGTGCCGGGCGCCGGAGCTGCGGGGATGACAGACTGTCCATGTTTCGTTTCGTACACACGCAGGAGCTTTTGACGTGAGCATCGACAAGCCCGAGGTCGACTTTCCGGGCGGCGAGCCGCCGAAGGACCTTGAGATCAAGGACATCTGGGAGGGCGACGGCGAGGTCGCCGAGGCGGGCGACGTCGTCAAGGTGCACTACGTGGGCGTCGCGTTCTCCACGGGTGAGGAGTTCGACGCGTCCTGGAACCGCGGTACGCCGCTGGACTTCCAGCTCGGTGTCGGCCAGGTCATCCAGGGCTGGGACAAGGGTGTGCAGGGCATGAAGGTCGGCGGCCGCCGCCAGCTCGTGATCCCCGCGCACCTCGCGTACGGCGACCGGGGTGCCGGCGGCCGGATCGCGCCGGGCGAGACGCTGATCTTCGTCTGCGACCTGGTGGGCGTCGGCAAGCGCTGACCCGACCGGTCACGCCTGATCGTTTGTGCATGGAGTGGGGCCCGCGCCTGGTGCGCGGGCCCTTCTTCTTTGACCGCCCTCGTCCGTAACGGCCCTCGTTCCTTGCTTCGGCTTTTGCCGCGCCACCTGGGAGCGGTACGGTCGGCGGTCGGAAGCACATGAGGGAAGGCGTAGGCGTCGATGGCCATTGCCAAGGCCGAGCGGTTGATGAACCTCGCGCTGTGCCTGCTCGGCGCACGGCGGCCGCTCAGCAAGCGCGAGCTGCGCGGGTCCATCGAGGCGTACCTGGAAGCGGGGTCGGACGACTCCTTCAACCGCATGTTCGAGCGGGACAAGGACGACCTGCGCGAGCTGGGCCTGGTCATCGAGACCGTGGAGAACCTGGAGGGCGAGGTCGGCTATCTCGCCCGCCGGGACAGCAACCGGCTGCCCGCGATCACCCTGGACGCCGAGGAGGCCGCCGCCCTGGGCCTGGCCGCCAAGGTCTGGCAGCAGGCCCGGCTGGCCGGCGCGGCCAGCGGCGCCCTGCAGAAGCTGCGCGCGGCCGGGCTTCCCGAGGACGTCGACCCCTACGGCTCGCACGGCGCGCTGGAGCCCCGCATCCCGGTGCACGAGGCCGCGTTCGAGCCGCTGATGCTGGCCTGCCGGGACCGCCGCCCGGTGGTCTTCGACTACCGCAAGGCGTCCGCCGCCCACCCCGAGACCCGGCATGTCGAGCCGTGGGCGCTGGAGTGCTGGCGCGGTCACTGGTACCTGGCCGGCTTCGACCGCGAGCGTGGCGCGGAGCGGGTCTTCCGGCTGTCCCGGATCACCGGCAAGGTGCGTGCCCGCGGTACGGGCTTCACCGCGCCGGTGCCGGACGTGGTGACCGTGCGGGAGACCGTACGGGGCTGGGCGGGGGAGACCGCCGACCGCTCCGCGCTGATCCGGCTGCGCCAGGGCGCCGGGTACCCGTTGCGGGCCAGGGCCACCAAGGTGCGTGAACTGGGCGACGGCTGGGACGAGCTGGAGATCCCGTACGGGCACGGGCTGGATGCCTGGCTGGTGGAGTTCGGGCCGGACGTGGTGGTGCTGGAACCGGCCGAGCTGCGGGCGGACGTGGTGGACCGGCTGCGTGCCGTGGCCAAGGGCTGAGAGCGGAGCGAAACACCATGGCAGGCAGACCGGCGAGGCCCGTGAACGCCATCGACCAGACGCGGCGCATGCTGTCGCTGGTCACGTATCTGCGCGAGCGCCCCGGCGCCCGGATCGCGGACGTGGCCCGCGCCTTCGGCATCACCGAGGACGAACTCGTCTCCGACCTGGACGTGCTGCCCATGTGCGGCACCAGTTTCCGGGGCGGGGACCTGCTGGACATCGACACCGACGGCGAGCGGATCTGGTGGCACAACCCGGCCGCGCTCGGCGAGGACGCGGCCGAGCCGCTCCGGCTCGCCGCCGACGAGGCGACCGCGCTGCTGGTGGCCGCCCGGGCGGTGGCCACCCTGCCCGGCCTGCGCGAGAGCGACCGGCAGGCACTCGTACGGGCCACCGCCAAGGTGGAGACCGCCGCCGGCGAGGCGGCCGGGGCGAGCTCCCGGCTGTCGGTGACCTTCGAGTCCGAGGGCGGGGTCTTCGCCGACGTGGACCGGGCCATCTCCGAGCGGCGCCGGCTGTGGGTGCGCTACTACTCCCCGGCCCGCGACGAGCTGACCGAGCGGGAGATCGACCCGATCCGCCTGGTCACCATGGGCCACACCTACGTCGAGGCGTGGTGCCGCCGCTCGGAGGCCCGCCGTACCTTCCGGCTGGACCGGGTCGCGGAGATCCGGATCCTCGACGAGCCGGCCGCGCCGCCCGAGATAGAACCGCGCGACCTGTCCGAGGGTCTGGTGCAGCCCGCCGCCGAGGACCCCGAGGTCGTGGTCGAGGTCGGCCCCGGCGGCCGCTGGGTCGCCGAGTACTACCCGCACGACACGGCCGAGGAGCTGCCCGACGGCGGCCTGCGCATCACCCTGCGCACCCCCGACCCGGCCTCGCTGCGCCGGCTCGCCCTGCGGCTCGGCCCCGACGGCCGGATCGTGTCGCCGCCCGACCTGGCCGACCGCGCCCGCCGGGCCGCCCGCGAGGCGCTGGCCGCGTACGAGGGGCGGGAGCACACGCCGTGAACGAGACCTCGGTGCCCGGGACGCGCGAGGTGACGGCGGCCGCCGCCTTCGCCGGGATGCGGCGCGTCGTCCCCGTGGTGTTCAAGGCGGCCTGCCCCGACTGCCGGGGCCGGTTCGAACTGGCCGCCAACGCGCTGCGGCTGGCCATCGGCGGCTCCAGCCGGACCACGTTCTACTCCTTCACCTGCCCCGAGTGCGGCACGGCCGTGCGCAAACCCGCCGGGGACCGGATCGTGCAACTGCTCAGCGGGGCCGGGGTGCGGACCCTGCGGCTGCACTCCACCGTCTGAAGCGGCTCCGGGACGGTCTAGGCTCGTCCCCATGTTCTGGCCGATGTTCGCGGTAGCCATGGGATTTCTGGGTCTCGCCGTACTGGGGGTGCTCGCCGTCCGTGTCTTCGTGGCCGCGCGGCAACTCGGCCTCCAGGTCGCCGACTCCGGACGCCGCATCAGCCGCGCCGCCGAGGACCTGGAGCGGGCCGCGGTGAGCACCGCCCGCGCCGCCGACACGCTCTGACCTGCGGGGCGAAGGGGGCGCCGGAAACGCCACAAGCGGTTTGCGTCACTTCGCCCTGTCATGCGGGACAGACGTACGGGTACGCTGCTGGTCGCGGTGCGAAGAACGAGGCGCGTGCCGCGGACCGGGAGTACGCAGGGGGATTGCCTCTCGTTTACCCCTGAGCGTTACGATCGCTGCCGGCACGACCATCCGGACGCTTGTCCGAGCGGTCGGACAGCACCCCCACCCCCGCCTCGGTGAGAAGGTAGTAACTCATGATCGGAAGGCTCGGTCCTACCGAGATCATTCTCATCCTCGTCGTCGTCTTCCTGCTCTTCGGCGCGAAGAAGCTTCCGGACATGGCCCGCTCCCTGGGCAAGTCCGCGCGCATCCTCAAGAGCGAGGCCAAGGCGATGAAGGAGGAGAGCAACACCTCCACGCCTCCGGCCTCCGGCGAGCAGCCCCCCGCGCAGCGCACCATCCAGGCCGCCCCCGGCGACGTGAACAGCGCCCGCCCGGTCAACGAGCCCACGGACACCACCCAGCGCTGACCCGCGGCCGCACCACCGGCCTGCCGCACGAGATGAGGACGTGGGTTGCTCAAGTCTGCCCGCAAGAAAGAGAAGGACCCCGAGGGGCGGATGCCCCTCGTGGAGCACCTGCGCGAGCTGCGCAACCGGCTCGCGAAGGGCATGTTGGCGATCACGGTCGTCTCCGTGGTGGCCGCCTTCTACAGCCAGGACCTGATGTCCTTCCTCTCGCAGCCGGTCCCGCGCTGCACCGGGGGCCTGGGTGAGTCCACCGGAGGCTCCTGCGCGGTCATCGCCTACACCGACCTGCTGTCGCCCTTCACCACCACGGTGAAGGTCTGCTTCATGGCGGGCGTGGTCCTCTCCAGCCCCGTCTGGCTGTACCAGCTGTGGGCGTTCGTCGCCCCGGGCCTGCACCGCAACGAGCGCAAGTACACCTACGGGTTCGTGGCCGCGGCGGTGCCGCTGTTCATGGCGGGCGCCTGGCTCGCCTACACGATCCTGCCGATCAGCATGCGGGTGCTGCTGGGCATCACCCCCGACGGCTCGGCGAACATCCTCCCGATGGACAAGGTCCTGGACTTCATCGTCCGGATGATCCTCATCTTCGGCGGCGCCTTCGAGCTGCCGCTGCTGCTGGTCATGCTGAACTTCGCCGGCGTGGTGACCGGGCGCCGCATGGCCGGCTGGTGGCGCGGTGTGGTCATGGGCGTCTTCGTCTTCGGCGCCGTCGCCACCCCCACCACGGACCCCTTCGGCATGATCGCGCTGGCCGGTCCCATCGTGGTGCTGTACTTCATCGCCGTCGGTATCGCGCTGCTCAACGACCGCCGCCGCGAGCGTGCGGAGGAGGCGGCCGAGCTGGACGACGACGAGGCCTCGCCGCTGGACCACCGGCCGGAGCCGGTCGCCGGCCCCGAGCGGCTGACCGCCGCCGTCCCCGAGCAGGCCCGCCAGGCCGAGGCCCTGCCGCCGGGCCGGTACGAGGGCTACGACGACGTCACCTGAGCGCGTACCCGTGAGCGAGGGGCCGGACGGATCTTCCGTCCGGCCCCTCGTCCATGCGGGCGTCCGCCTGCGCGGGCGGGCCGGAGGCGGGCGTTCCGTTCCGGTGGGCGTGGGAAGCGATAATGATCGTCCTGTTGTCGGTGCGGGCCGGTACGCTCGAAAGCACGATGACAGAGGACCTCTCACCGGCCGAGCGGTACGCGGCGTCCCGAGTACGGGCCGCCGAGCAGGCCACCGCGCTCGCGGGCTTCCGCGAGATGTACGACTTCGGCCTCGACGACTTCCAGGTGGAAGCCTGCTCTGCGCTCGAGAGCGGAAAGGGCGTCCTGGTGGCCGCCCCCACCGGCTCGGGCAAGACGATCGTGGGCGAGTTCGCCGTCCACCTCGCCCTGGAGCAGGGCAAGAAGTGCTTCTACACGACACCCATCAAGGCGCTGTCGAACCAGAAGTACGCCGACCTGTGCCGCCGCTACGGAGCCGACAAGGTCGGCCTCCTCACCGGCGACAACAGCGTGAACTCCGACGCCCCGATCGTCGTCATGACGACCGAGGTGCTGCGGAACATGCTGTACGCGGGCTCCCAGACCCTCCTGGGCCTCGGCTACGTGGTCATGGACGAGGTGCACTACCTCTCCGACCGCTTCCGGGGCGCCGTCTGGGAAGAGGTGATCATCCACCTGCCCGAGTCGGTGACCCTGGTGTCGCTGTCGGCCACCGTGTCCAACGCCGAGGAGTTCGGCGACTGGCTGGACACCGTGCGCGGCGACACCGAGGTGATCGTCTCCGAGCACCGCCCCGTACCGCTGTTCCAGCACGTGCTCGCCGGGCGGCGGATGTACGACCTGTTCGAGGAGGGCGAGGGAAGCAAGAAGGCCGTCAACCCCGACCTCGCCCGGCTCGCCCGGATGGAGGCCACCCGGCCCTCCTACCAGGACCGCAGGCGCGGCCGCGCCATGCGCGAGGCCGACCGGGAGCGGGAGCGCAGGCAGCGCCAGCGCGCCTGGACGCCGAGCCGGCCCGAGGTCATCGAGCGACTGGACGCCGAGGGCCTGCTGCCCGCCATCACCTTCATCTTCAGCCGCGCCGCCTGCGAGGCCGCCGTCCAGCAGTGCCTGTACGCGGGCCTGCGGCTCAACGACGAGGAGGAGCGGGAAGAGGTCCGCGCACTGGTCGAGGAGCGCACCGCGAACATCCCGCCCGAGGACCTGCACGTCCTCGGCTACTACGAGTGGCTGGAGGGCCTGGAGCGGGGCATCGCCGCCCACCACGCGGGCATGCTGCCGACCTTCAAGGAGGTCGTGGAGGAGCTGTTCGTCCGCGGGCTGGTCAAGGCCGTGTTCGCCACCGAGACCCTGGCCCTCGGCATCAACATGCCCGCCCGCTCGGTGGTGCTGGAGAAGCTCGTCAAGTGGAACGGCGAACAGCACGCCGACATCACCCCCGGCGAGTACACCCAGCTCACCGGCCGGGCAGGCCGCCGGGGCATCGACGTGGAGGGCCACGCCGTGGTGCTGTGGCAGCGGGGGATGAGCCCCGAGCACCTCGCCGGGCTCGCGGGCACCCGCACCTACCCGCTGCGCTCCAGCTTCAAGCCGTCGTACAACATGGCGGTCAACCTGGTCGAGCAGTTCGGGCGGCACCGCTCGCGGGAGCTGCTGGAGACGTCGTTCGCGCAGTTCCAGGCGGACAAGTCGGTCGTCGGCATCTCCCGGCAGGTGCAGCGCAACGAGGAGGGGCTGGAGGGCTACAAGGACTCCATGACCTGCCACCTCGGCGACTTCGACGAGTACGCGCGGCTGCGCCGCGAACTCAAGGACCGGGAGACCGAGCTGGCCCGGCAGGGCGCCAACCAGCGGCGTGCCGAGGCCGCCGTCGCCCTGGAGAAGCTCAAGGCGGGCGACATCATCCACGTGCCCACCGGCAAGTACGCGGGCCTCGCGCTCGTGCTCGACCCCGGCCTGCCCGCCGGGCGGACCGGCGGCCACCGGGGCTTCGACCACCACGACGGGCCCCGCCCGCTGGTGCTCACCGCCGAACGGCAGGTCAAGCGGCTGGCGTCGATGGACTTCCCCGTCCCGGTGGAGGCGCTGGACCGGATGCGCATCCCGAAGACGTTCAACGCCCGCTCCCCGCAGTCCCGTCGGGACCTCGCCTCCGCGCTGCGCACCAAGGCGGGGCACATCCCGCCGGAGCGCGCCCGCAAGAAGCGTTCGCAGGCCGCCGACGACCGGGAGATCGCCCGGCTGCGCACCGCGATCCGCGCACACCCCTGCCACGGCTGTGACGAGCGGGAGGACCACGCCCGCTGGGCCGAGCGCTACCACCGGCTCCAGCGCGACACTTCGCAGTTGGAGCGGCGCATCGAGGGCCGCACCAACACCATCGCGCGGACCTTCGACCGGATCGTGGCCCTGCTGACCGAACTGGACTACCTCCGGGGCGACGAGGTCACCGCCAACGGCAAGCGGCTCGCCCGGCTCTACGGCGAGTTGGACCTGCTGGCCAGCGAATGCCTGCGCGAGGGCGTGTGGGAGGGGCTCGGCCCCGCCGACCTCGCCGCCTGCGTCTCGGCACTGGTGTACGAGTCACGGGTCAGCGACGACGCGATGACACCCAAGCTGCCCTCGGGGCCGGCCCAGGCCGCGCTCGGGGAGATGGTGCGGATCTGGGGCCGGCTGGACGCGCTGGAGGAGGACTTCCGGATCAGCCAGACAGAGGGTGTCGGGCAGCGGGAGCCGGATCTCGGGTTCGCGTGGATCGCCCACCAGTGGGCCTCGGGGAGGGGGCTCGACGAGGTGCTGCGGGAGGCGGAGATGCCCGCGGGGGACTTCGTGCGGTGGACGAAGCAGGTGATCGACGTTCTCGGTCAGGTTGCCGCGGCCGCTCCGGCGGAGGGCTCGACGGTAGCCAGGAACGCGCGCAAGGCTGTTGATCAACTGCTGCGGGGGGTCGTCGCCTACTCGTCCGTGGGGTGAGGTTCTTTGGCGGGTGCGGGTGGGTGGTGGCTTGTCGCGCAGTTCCCCGCGCCCCCTGAGAGAAGGGTCGGCTTCGGCCGGCCCTTTTCCTATGCACGGATGGCACTACTCCACGTGTTCGAATGGGTGCTCGCTGTGCAAATAGGGGTGACGGTACTCCTGTTGTTCGGGGGATTTCAGGTGCTTGCCGAATATGACACGGGGGTGTCCCGGTCGGATTAGGCTCGCCCGCGGCGGACCCGGTTGAGATGAATTCGGGCGCCTGTTCCCCTATTTACCGTTCTTCCCAGAAGGCATCCATGGTGAGTGTTCAGAAACCTCCCGGTGTCCGCGAACGTCCCTACGCGCAGGTGTTGTTGCCGCCCGCCCTGGTGATGGCCGCGGTGACCGCGGCCGCCGTGTTCCTGGTGCCGGGCCCCGCCCGGACCGCCGTCGCCTGCTCGGGACTGGTGGCCACGCTGCTGCTGCTCGCCACCGCGAGCGAAGTGGTGCGGCGCGGGCGTCAACTCCGGGCCGCCGAGGCCGAGAACGCCCGGCACACCGCGTATCTGGAGCACCGCATCGCCGCCCATGACGCGGAGATCGTCCGTCTCGGCTCCGAGGTGCTGCCCCTCGCGCTCGCCCGGCTGCGCGGGGGCGAGCGGCTGCGGGACGTGCTGCGCCACGTCGTCGACGAGGACCCCGAGCTGCGTCATCTCCCCTCGTCCCAGCGCGAGTTGCTACGAGTGGCGCTGCGCGGTGCCGAGCACGAGATCAACATGCGGGACGCCACCCAGCGGGCGTTCGTCACCACCGCCCGGCGCGTGCAGGCCATCGTCCATCAACAGGCCAAGGAGCTGCGGGAGATGGAGGAGGACCACGGCCGCAACGCCGAGGTCTTCGACGACCTGCTGCGCGTCGACCACGGCACCGCGCTGATCGGCCGCCTCGCCGACTCCATCTCGGTGCTGGGCGGAGGCCGTCCGGGACGCCAGTGGCCGGTGCCCGTCTCGCTCTACAGCGTGCTGCGGGGCGCGATGTCCCGCATCCTCGAGTTCCACCGGATCAACCTCGCCTCGATCGTCAACATCAACATCAAGGGCACCTCGGTCGAGCCGATCATCCACGCGGCGGCCGAACTGTTCGACAACGCCACCCGCTACTCGCCGCCCTCGACCAAGGTCCATGTCACCGCGTTCGAGGTGCAGACCGGCCTCGCCATCGAGATCGAGGACGCCGGGGTCAGCCTCAGCGAGGAGGGGCGCGCCCGCGTCGAGCAGATGATCCTGGACGCCCGCGCCGACGACGACGCGCACAACCTCGGCGACAGCCCCCGGCTCGGCCTCGCCGTGGTCGG
>NZ_MUNH01000161.1:0-7674 GCF_002154615.1 Streptomyces recifensis | reverse complement strand
GCCGCTGCCCGCACCGGACCACGGCCCCGCCACACCGAGTTTGCTTCCCGCTTTGCGCGACGACGCGTCAGGCGCCAGGTCCAGCACCTGCTCCGCGGTCCGGCGCACCCCCTGCTGAGTCATGCCAACGACGTTAGAACGCCCCACTGACAATCGGTCATGCGAGCGCGTTCACGCAGGTCAGGGCGATTGTCAGTGGGGTGCTGCATGGTGGATGCCAGTTGACCCACGGCCGAGCTGGAGGGGGCCTCAGCCATGACTGTGTCCATGGAACCCACGAACGTCGAACCGAACCCGGGCCAGGCGCCGCAGGCGTTGCGACCGCACGCCGAGGACGCCTTCGCCGCCGAACTCACCGCGCTCGCCGCGCAGGACGACCGGCCGCGCCCGGAGCGCTGGAAGCTGTCGCCGTGGGCGGTCGCCACGTATCTGCTCGGCGGCACGCTGGCCGACGGAACCGTGATCACACCCAAGTACGTGGGCCCGCGCCGGATCGTCGAGGTCGCCGTCACCACGCTGGCCACCGACCGCGCCCTGCTCCTGCTCGGCGTGCCCGGCACGGCCAAGACCTGGGTGTCGGAGCACCTGGCGGCCGCCGTCAGCGGCGACTCCACCCTGCTGGTGCAGGGCACCGCCGGCACGCCGGAGGAGGCGATCCGGTACGGCTGGAACTACGCCCGCCTGCTCGCCCACGGCCCGAGCCGGGACGCCCTGGTGCCCAGCCCCGTCATGCGGGCCATGTCCGAGGGGATGACGGCGCGGGTCGAGGAGCTGACCCGGATACCGGCCGACGTGCAGGACACGCTGATCACGATCCTGTCCGAGAAGACCCTGCCGATCCCGGAGCTGGGCGAGGAGGTCCAGGCCGTGCGCGGCTTCAACCTCATCGCCACCGCCAACGACCGCGACCGGGGCGTCAACGACCTCTCCAGCGCGCTGCGCCGCCGCTTCAACACCGTGGTGCTGCCGCTGCCGGAGAGTGCCGATGCCGAGGTCGACATCGTCAGCCGCCGGGTCGACCAGATGGGCCGCTCGCTCGACCTGCCCCGGGCGCCCGAGGGGCTGGACGAGATCCGCCGGGTCGTCACCGTCTTCCGCGAGCTGCGCGACGGCGTGACCACCGACGGCCGCACCAAGCTGAAGTCGCCGAGCGGCACCCTCTCCACGGCGGAGGCGATCTCCGTCGTCACCAACGGTCTCGCCCTGGCCGCCCACTTCGGCGACGGCGTGCTGCGTGCCGGGGACGTGGCCGCGGGCATCCTCGGTGCCGTGGTGCGCGACCCGGCCGCCGACCGGGTCGTCTGGCAGGAGTACCTGGAGACGGTCGTGCGCGAGCGCGACGGCTGGACGGACTTCTACCGGGCCTGCCGGGAGGTGAGCGCGTGAGCGAGGCCCAGTCCCCGGCCGGGGTGTTCGAGACGGGCCCGCTGCTGCTGGGCGTCCGGCACCACGGGCCGGGCTCCGCGCGGGCGGTGCGGGCCGCGCTGGACGCCGCCGCGCCCGCCGTGGTCCTCATCGAGGGCCCGCCCGAGGCCGACCCGCTGATCCCGCTGGCCGCCGACCCCGACCTGCGTCCGCCGGTCGCGCTGCTCGCCCACGCGGTGGACGAGCCCGGCCGCTCGGCGTTCTGGCCGATGGCGGAGTTCAGCCCGGAGTGGGTGGCGATCCGCTGGGCCGTCGAACGGGGTGTTCCGGCCCGCTTCATCGACCTGCCCGCCGCCCATTCGCTGGCCCGGCAGGAGGAGACGGGCGACGGTGACCCGGAGGAGGAAGCCGAGCACGCGCGCGTGGACCCGCTCGCCGCCCTCGCCGAGGCCGCCGGGTACGACGACCCCGAGCGCTGGTGGGAGGACGCCGTCGAGCACCGGGGTCCGGGCCGCGGCGAGCCGTTCGCGCCGTTCGCCGCGCTGGAGGACGCCATGGGCGCCCTGCGCGAGCGGTACGGCGACGGCGGCCGGCCGCGCGACCTCGTGCGCGAGGCGTACATGCGGCTCCAGATCCGCGCCGCCCGTCGAGAGTTCGGGGACGAGGTGGCCGTGGTCTGCGGCGCCTGGCACGTGCCCGCCCTCCGCACGAAGGCCACCGTCACCGCCGACCGGGCGCTCCTCAAGGGTCTGCCCAAGCTCAAGACCGACCTGACCTGGGTGCCCTGGACCCATCGCAGGCTGGCCCGGTCCAGCGGGTACGGCGCCGGCATCGACTCGCCGGGCTGGTACGCCCACCTGTTCGGCGCGCCGGACCGTCCGGTGGAGCGGTGGCTCACCAAGGTGGCCGGGCTGCTGCGCGAGGAGGACCGGATCGTGTCCTCCGCCCCTGTCATCGAGGCGGTCCGGCTGGCCGACACCCTCGCCGTGATGCGCGGCCGTCCGCTGGCGGGCCTCACCGAGACCACGGACGCGGTGCGCGCGGTGCTCTGCGAGGGCTCGGACGTCCCGCTGTCCCTGGTGTACGACCGGCTGGTGGTCGGCGACGTGCTGGGCGAGGTCCCGGAGTCCGCGCCCGCGGTGCCCCTGCAGCGGGACCTCGCCCGTGAGCAGCGCCGGCTGCGGCTCAAGCCGGAGGCGCTGGAGCGCGAGCTGGAGCTGGATCTGCGCAAGGACACCGACGCCGCGCGCGGCCGGCTGCTGCACCGGCTGCGGCTGCTCGGCGTCGGCTGGGGCGAACCGGCCCGCTCGCGCGGGAGCACGGGCACCTTCCGGGAGACCTGGCGGCTGCGCTGGGAGCCGGAGCTGTCGGTACGCATCGCCGAGGCCGGGGTCTGGGGCACCACCGTGCTGGGCGCGGCCACCGCCAAGGCGGAGGCGGACGCGGCCGGCGCGCGGGCGCTGGCCGACGTGACCGCGCTGGCCGAGCAGTGCCTGCTCGCCGGGCTGCCGGACGCGCTGCCCGTGGTGATGCGGGTGCTTGCCGACCGTGCGGCGCTCGACGCCGACGTGAGCCACCTCGCCCAGGCGCTCCCCGCCCTGGTCCGCTCGCTGCGCTACGGCGACGTACGCGGTACCGACACCGGTGCGCTGGCCGACGTCGCCGCCGCCCTCGCGGAGCGTGTCTTCATCGGGCTCCCGCCCGCCTGCACCACCCTGGACACCGACGCCGCCCAGGAGATGCGGGGTCACGTCGACGCCGTGCACGGCGCGGTCGGGCTGCTGGCCGAGACGCTCACCGGGCGCGACGGCCTCCGGCCCCGCTGGCGGGCGGTGCTGCGCACGCTGTCCCAGCGGGACACCGTGCCGGGGCTGCTCCGGGGCCGGGCGGTGCGGCTGCTGCTGGACGACGGGGTGCTGGAGGCCGAGGACGTGGCCCGGCTCATGGGGCTGGCCCTGTCACCGGGGACTCCGCCCGGGGACGCGGCCGCATGGGTCGAGGGGTTCGTCGGAGGCGGCGGGGGAGGGTTGCTGCTGGTGCACGACGAGCGGCTGCTCGGCCTGGTCGACGCCTGGCTGACCTCTGTACCCGCCGACGCGTTCACCGACGTGCTGCCGCTGCTGCGGCGCACCTTCTCGGCGTACGAGCCCGGGGTGCGCCGCACGCTCGGCGAGCTGGTCCGGCGCGGTCCGGGCGGCGGTGCCGGGACCGCGGGCCACCCGGCGACCGCGTCGGGCTTCGCGCCGGACCCCGATGCCGGACGCGCGGACGCCGTGCTGCCGGTGCTGCGTCTGCTGCTCGGCCTCACGCCGGATCAGCCGCAATCGACGGACGACGACCTCGCGGGGGTGGGGGCATGACGAACGGGACGACACGACTGGACGGCGACGCCGAGCGGCTGCGCCGGTGGCGACTGGTGCTCGGCGGGGACCAGGCGGACGGCACGGGAGTCACGCTGACCGGCCGGGACGCGGCGATGGACGGCACCCTGACCGCGCTCTACGGCCGGGGCGACAAGGCGGGCAAGAACGCGGCCGGGCGGGAGCGTTCGGCGGGACTCGGCGGTTCGGCGCCCACCGTGGCGCGCTGGCTCGGGGACATCCGCACCTACTTCCCCTCCTCCGTCGTGCAGGTCATGCAGCGCGACGCCATCGACCGGCTCGGGCTGGCCGCGCTGTTGCTGGAGCCGGAGATGCTGGAGGCGGTGGAGGCCGACGTCCACCTGGTCGGCACCCTGCTCTCGCTGAACAAGGCGATGCCGGAGACGACCAAGGAGACCGCGCGGGCGGTGGTGCGCAAGGTGGTCGAGGACCTGGAGAGGCGGCTGGCGACCCGCACCCGCGCCACCCTCACCGGCGCGCTCGACCGCAGCGCCCGCGTCAGCCGGCCGCGCCACCACGACATCGACTGGAACCGCACGATCGCGGCCAACCTCAAGCACTACCTGCCGGAGTACCGGACGATCGTGCCGGAGCGGCTCATCGGGTACGGGCGGGCCGCGCAGTCGGTGAAGAAGGAGGTGATCCTCTGCATCGACCAGTCCGGCTCGATGGCCGCGTCCGTGGTCTACGCCTCGGTCTTCGGGGCGGTGCTCGCCTCGATGCGGTCGATCAGCACGCGCATGGTCGTCTTCGACACCTCCGTCGTCGACCTCACCGACCAGCTCGACGACCCGGTGGACGTGCTCTTCGGCACCCAGCTCGGCGGCGGCACCGACATCAACCGGGCGCTCGCCTACTGCCAGTCGAAGATCACCCGGCCCGCCGAGACGGTGGTCGTCCTGATCAGCGACCTGTACGAGGGCGGCATCCGGGACGAGATGCTGAAGCGGGTCGCGGCGATGAAGGCGTCCGGCGTGCAGTTCGTGACCCTGCTCGCCCTCTCCGACGAGGGGGCGCCCGCCTACGACCGGGAACACGCGGCCGCGCTGGCCGCGCTCGGCGCCCCGGCGTTCGCCTGCACCCCGGACCTCTTCCCCGAGGTGATGGCCGCCGCGATCGAGAAGCGCCCGCTGCCCATACCGGACACCGCGTGACAAGCTGGATGGGGGTACCCGTCGAACAAGTGCACCCCATGAGGCACGGCGTGTCAGGGAAAACGGCATCATGTGACAGGTATCACCGCTCGGGTGTGACCCGCGATTTAGAGGCCCCCGGCAAGCAGGGATAACCTGCGAGACGGACATGCCGCGCGCTCGGACACCGTGTGCGCACCCCTTGTGACAAGCGGACGTCACGTTGCCCTTCGCGGCACGCCCACGCATCCAACGACCGCGAGATCACTGATAGGGACGGAAGCGCGTGGACCTGTTCGAGTACCAGGCGAGGGACCTCTTCGCCAAGCACGATGTACCGGTGCTGGCCGGTGAAGTCATCGACACGCCTGAGGCGGCGCGCGAGATCACCGAGCGTCTGGGCGGCAAGTCCGTCGTCAAGGCGCAGGTGAAGGTCGGTGGTCGTGGCAAGGCCGGCGGCGTCAAGCTCGCCGCCACCCCGGACGAGGCCGTCGCCCGCGCGACGGACATCCTCGGCATGGACATCAAGGGCCACACGGTCCACAAGGTGATGATCGCCGAGACCGCTCCGGAGATCGTCGAGGAGTACTACGTCTCCTTCCTCCTCGACCGTGCCAACCGCACCTTCCTCTCCATCGCCTCCGTCGAGGGCGGCATGGAGATCGAGGAGGTGGCGGCCACCCGCCCCGAGGCCGTCGCCAAGACCCCGATCGACGCCATCGACGGCGTGGACGAGGCCAAGGCCCGCGAGATCGTCGAGGCCGCCAAGTTCCCGGCCGAGGTCGCGGACAAGGTCGCGAACGTCCTCATCAAGCTGTGGGACACCTTCATCAAGTCGGACGCCCTCCTCGTCGAGGTCAACCCGCTGGCGAAGGTCGCCTCCGGCGACGTCCTGGCCCTGGACGGCAAGGTGTCGCTCGACGAGAACGCCGAGTTCCGTCACCCCGAGTACGAAGAGCTGCACGACAAGGAAGCGGCCAACCCGCTCGAGGCCGCCGCCAAGGCGAAGGGCCTCAACTACGTCAAGCTCGACGGCCAGGTGGGCATCATCGGCAACGGCGCGGGTCTCGTCATGAGCACCCTGGACGTCGTCGCGTACGCCGGTGAGAAGCACGGCAACGTGAAGCCCGCCAACTTCCTGGACATCGGCGGCGGCGCCTCCGCCCAGGTCATGGCGAACGGCCTGGAGATCATCCTGGGCGACCCGGACGTCAAGTCCGTGTTCGTCAACGTCTTCGGCGGCATCACCGCCTGCGACGAGGTCGCCAACGGCATCGTCCAGGCGCTGAAGCTCCTCGAGGAGCGCGGCGAGAAGGTCGAGAAGCCGCTCGTCGTCCGCCTCGACGGCAACAACGCCGAGCTGGGCCGCAAGATCCTCACCGACGCAGACCACCCGCTGGTCCAGCGCGTCGACACCATGGACGGCGCGGCCGACAAGGCCGCCGAGCTGGCCCACGCCGCAAAGTAAGCACTCAGGACGAGGACACCAACACACCATGGCTATCTGGCTCAACAAGGACAGCAAGGTCATCGTCCAGGGCATGACCGGCGCCACCGGCATGAAGCACACCAAGCTCATGCTGGGTGACGGCACCGAGGTCGTGGGCGGCGTCAACCCGCGCAAGGCGGGTCAGACCGTGGACTTCGACGGCACCGAGGTACCCGTCTTCGGGACCGTCAAGGAGGCCATCGAGAAGACCGGCGCCAACGTCTCCGTCATCTTCGTGCCGGAGAAGTTCACCAAGGACGCCGTCGTCGAGGCGATCGACGCCGAGATCCCGCTGGCCGTCGTGATCACCGAGGGCATCGCCGTGCACGACACGGCCGCCTTCTGGGCGTACGCCGGCAAGAAGGGCAACAAGACCCGGATCATCGGCCCGAACTGCCCCGGCATCATCACGCCGGGCCAGTCCAACGTCGGCATCATCCCGGGCGACATCACCAAGCCGGGCCGCATCGGCCTGGTCTCGAAGTCCGGCACGCTGACGTACCAGATGATGTACGAGCTGCGTGACCTGGGCTTCTCGACCGCCGTCGGCATCGGTGGCGACCCGATCATCGGCACCACGCACATCGACGCCCTGGCCGCGTTCCAGGACGACCCCGACACCGACCTGATCGTGATGATCGGTGAGATCGGTGGCGACGCCGAGGAGCGCGCGGCCGCGTTCATCAAGGACAACGTGACCAAGCCGGTCGTCGGCTACGTCGCGGGCTTCACCGCGCCCGAGGGCAAGACGATGGGCCACGCCGGCGCGATCGTCTCCGGTTCGTCCGGCACCGCCCAGGCGAAGAAGGAGGCCCTCGAGGCCGCGGGCGTCAAGGTCGGCAAGACCCCGACCGAGACGGCCAAGCTGGCGCGGGAGATCCTGAGCGCCTGACGCTCGGCCCCTCTCGGGCAGCACGCCGGCGGGCCCGTCCCCTTTTCGGGGGCGGGCCCGCCGCCGTTTTCCGCGCACCGGGTGTCAGCCGGGTGAGGGCGCCAGCCGTTGTGGGCCGTTGCCCGCCTCCCGGCGCAGCTTGGCGCGCAGGGTCAGTTCGGTGCGGGAGAGCGGGCCGAGGGCGGGGGCCGGGGGGACGCCCCGTACGGCCTGGGCGGGGGCGATGGGCGCCTCGTAGTGGGTGGGTGCCGTGCGCAGGGTGAGGCCGGTCGCGCCGATGACGGCGACGGTGAAGGCGATGGCGGCGCGGGTCCAGAAGGCGTTGCGGCGCTCGCCCGAGGTGCGCACGGTGGTCGGGGCGTCGGCGCGGAGCCGTTCCGTGGAGGCGAGTTCCATCAGGCGCCGGTGCAGGGT
>NZ_MUNH01000160.1:0-6145 GCF_002154615.1 Streptomyces recifensis | reverse complement strand
TGACCCGGTGCACCGGCACGGCTGGACGTGCCGGTGCACCGGGTCAGCCAGGGCAGCGGCGTCTGGATGCTCACGGACGCCGAGATCACCGAGATGGCCGGGGCGACCCGTGAGCGCGGCATCGAGCTGTGCCTGTTCACCGGGCCGCGCGGCACCTGGGACACCGGCGGCGCGGTGCGCTCCGACTCGCGCGGCGGCGGTCCGCGTGCCCGGGGCCACGACGCGGTGGCCGGCTGTGTCGAGGACGCGGTGCGCGCGACCGAACTGGGCGTGCGCTGCCTGCTGGTGGCCGACGAGGGCGTGCTGTGGGCGCTGCACCGGGCGCGGGAGTCGGGGGTGCTCCCCGCGGACACCACGCTGAAGGTCTCCGCGCTGATCGGCCCGGTCAACCCGGTCTCCTACGCGGTGTTCGAGCGGCTGGGCGCGGACTCGATCAACGTGCCCGGCGATCTCACCCTTGCCCATCTCACCGAGATCCGCCGGGTGTCCGCCGCCCCCATGGACATGTACATCGAGGCACCGGACGACCTGGGCGGCCAGGTGCGGATGTACGAGGTGGCCGAGCTGATCCGGCGGGGCGCCCCGCTGTATCTGAAGTTCGGCCTGTCGAAGGCGCCCGGCATCTACCCCTGGGGCGCCCACCTCCGCGGTGTCGCCCTGGACACCGCGCGGGAGCGGGTGCGGCGCGGCCGGCTGGTCCTCGACCTGCTCGCCCGGCACGGCGCCGACGGCGGCATGGCCCCGCTCGGCACCCGCCTCCCCGGCCCGCTGCACCGCTTCCCCGCCACGGACTGATCCCGCACCACCGCACGGCCCGACCCGCTCAACGCCGAGACGAACAAGGACGGTTCCCCATGCGCGACCGGTACACCGCACGCCCCCGCAGAGTCGCTCTCGCCGCGACCGCCGTACTCGCCCTCACCCTGACCGCCTGCGGGCAGAGCGGGGAGGGCGGAGCCGAGGACAAGGGCGGTGACGCCAAGGGCGGCACCATCGGCGTCGCCATGCCGACCAAGTCCTCCGAGCGCTGGATCGCGGACGGCGCCAACGTCGTCAAGGACCTGCGCGCCAAGGGCTACAAGACCAAGCTGGTCTACGGCGAGGACGACCCGGACACCCAGGTCGCCCAGATCGAGAACCTGATCACCCAGGGCGTCAAGGGCCTGATCATCGCGGCGATCGACAACAAGTCCCTGAACAACGTGCTCCAGGAGGCCGCCGACGCCCACATCCCGGTCATCGCCTACGACCGGCTGATCCTCGGCACCAAGAACGTGGACTACTACGCCTCCTTCGACAACGAGAGGGTCGGCGAGCTGCAAGGCACCTACATCGCGCACAAGCTGGGGCTGGACAGCGGCAAGAAGGGGCCGTTCTCCCTCGAGTTGTTCGCGGGGTCCAACGACGACAACAACACCAAGTACTTCTTCGGCGGCGCGATGAAGGTGCTCCAGCCCTACATCGACAAGAAGCAGCTCGTGGTGCGGTCCGGGCAGACCGCGCTCAACCAGGTCACCACGCTCCGCTGGGACGGCACCACCGCCCAGCACCGCATGGAGGACCTGCTGACCTCGGCCTACCGGTCCGGCCGGGTGGACGCGGTGCTCTCCCCGTACGACGGCATCTCCATCGGCATCCTGTCCGCGCTGAAGTCGGACGGCTACGGCGGGAAGGGCAAGCCGCTGCCGGTCGTCACCGGGCAGGACGCGGAGCTGGCGTCGGTGAAGTCGATCATCGCCGGGGAGCAGACGCAGACCGTCTACAAGGATCTCCGCAAGCTCGCCGAGGTCGCCGCGAACATGGTGGACGCCACCCTGGGCGGCAAGAAGCCCGAGGTCAACGACTCCAAGACCTATGACAACGGCGCCAAGGTCGTGCCCGCCTATCTGCTGCAGCCGGTCAGCGTCGACAAGGGCAACTACCGAGAGGTCCTGGTCGACGGCGGCTACTACACCGAGTCCCAGCTCAAGTGACGGCTCTCCCACACGACTTGGAAGGCGCGGCCATGGCGGGACCCGTTCTCGAGATGCGCTCGATCGTCAAGACCTTCCCCGGCGTCACCGCCCTGTCCGACGTCACCCTGACCGTCCGGCCGGGCGAGGTGCACGCCATCTGCGGGGAGAACGGCGCCGGGAAGTCCACCCTGATGAAGGTGCTCTCCGGGGTCCACCCGTACGGCAGTTACGAGGGCGAGGTGCTCTTCGAGGGCGAGGAGTGCCGGTTCCGGGACATCCGGGCCAGTGAGCGGCAGGGCATCGTCATCATCCACCAGGAGCTGGCGCTGGTGCCGTATCTCTCCCTCGCGGAGAACCTGTTCCTCGGCAACGAGCACGCCCGCCGCGGTCTGATCGACTGGACACAGACCCTGCGGCACGCCACGACGCTGCTGCGCCGGGTCGGTCTGGACGAGCATCCGGAGACCCGGGTCGCGGACATCGGCGTCGGCAAGCAGCAGTTGGTGGAGATCGCCAAGGCGCTGGCGAAGTCGGTGCGGCTGCTGATCCTGGACGAGCCGACGGCCGCCCTGAACGACGAGGACAGCGGCAAACTCCTCGATCTCATCCTTGAGTTGAAGGCTCAGGGCATCACCTGCATCGTGATCTCGCACAAGCTGAACGAGATCCGCAAGGTCGCCGACTCGGTGACCGTGCTGCGTGACGGCCGCTCGGTGGAGACGCTGGACGTACGGGCGCCGGGGACCACCGAGGAGCGGATCATCGCGGGCATGGTCGGCCGCGACCTCGACCACCGCTTCCCCGAACGCCCGCCCCATGAGCCGGAGTCGGGTACGGCCCCGGCCCTCGAGGTGCGCGGCTGGACCGTACGGCATCCGATCGACCGGCAGCGCAAGGTCGTCGACGACGTGTCCATCGAGGTGCGCCGGGGCGAGATCGTCGGCATCGCCGGGCTGATGGGCGCGGGCCGCACCGAGCTGGCGATGAGCGTGTTCGGCCGCTCCTACGGCCGGTACGCGGGCGGCACGGTGCTGAAGGACGGCCGGGAGATCCGTACCCGGACCGTGGCGGAGGCGGTGGGGCACGGGATCGCGTACGTCACCGAGGACCGCAAGCACTACGGGCTCAACCTCATCGACACCGTGCACCGCAACGTCTCGCTGACCGCGCTCGGCAAGGTGGCCCGGCGCGGGATCGTGGACGAGCACGCGGAGCGGCGGGCCGCGGAGGGATTCCGTACCGCCATGAACATCAAGGCGCCGACCGTGCTGGAGCCGGTGGGCCGGCTGTCGGGCGGCAACCAGCAGAAGGTCGTCCTCAGCAAGTGGATCTTCGCGGACCCGGACGTGCTGATCCTGGACGAGCCGACGCGGGGCATCGACGTGGGCGCCAAGTACGAGATCTACACCGTGATCGGGCGGCTCGCGGCCGAGGGCCGGGCGGTGGTCTTCATCTCCTCCGAACTGCCCGAGCTGCTCGGCATGTGCGACCGGATCTACACCATGGCCGCCGGCCGGCTGACCGGCGAGGTGCCGCGGGCCGGGGCCACGCAGGAAGCGCTGATGCGCCTGATGACCAGAGACGAAGAGGTGACGCCATGAGCGCGGACGTGACGGCCCCGGCCCCGCCGGAGCGCGGCGGACCGCCCGCCGGGCCGGGCGTGCTCCGGCTGATGCTGGACGGCCTGCGCCGCAACATGCGCCAGTACGGAATGGTGATCGCGCTCGGCCTGATCGTGGTCCTGTTCGCGGTGTGGACCGACGGGGACCTGCTGCTGCCGCGCAACGTGTCCAACCTGGTACTGCAGAACAGCTACATCCTGGTACTGGCGATCGGGATGATGCTGGTGATCATCTCGGGGCACATCGACCTGTCGGTGGGCTCGCTGACCGCGTTCGTCGGGGCGTTCCTGGCGGTGCTGAGCGTGCGGCACGACGTGCCCTGGCCGCTGGCACTGGTGCTGTGTCTGCTGGTGGGCGCGGCGGCGGGGGCGGTACAGGGGTATCTGATCGCCTATCTCGGTATCCCGTCGTTCATCGTGACGCTCGCCGGGATGCTGCTGTTCCGGGGGCTGACGGAGATCCTGCTGAAGGGGCAGACCCTGGGTCCGTTCCCGGACGGGCTGCAGAAGATCGGCAACGGCTTCCTGCCCGCGTTCGGCCCCGACACCGACTACCACAATCCGACGCTGCTGCTGGGTCTGGCACTGATCGCGGCCGTGGTCTGGCAGGAGGTCCAAGGGCGGCGCAGGCAGCGGGAGTTCGCGCTCCAGGTGCCTCCGCTGAGGCTGTTCGCGCTGAAGCTGGCCGCGCTGGTCGGCGCGATCCTCGCCCTGACCCTGCTGCTCGCCAGCTACAAGGGTGCCCCGATCATCCTGATCGCCCTCGGCGCGCTGGTCGCCGGCTACGGGTACCTCATGCGCAACGCGGTCTTCGGCCGGCACGTGTACGCGATCGGCGGCAACCTGCCGGCGGCCAAGCTGTCCGGGGTGAAGGACAAGAAGGTCACCTTCCTGGTCTTTTTGAACATGGGCGTCCTCGCTGCGCTCGCCGGACTGGTGGTCGCCGCCCGGCTGAACGCGGCGTCGCCGAAGGCGGGCGTCAACTTCGAGCTGGAGGCCATCGCCTCGTCGTTCATCGGCGGCGCCTCCATGAGCGGCGGGGTCGGCACGGTGCTCGGCGCGATCATCGGCGGGCTGGTGCTCGGGGTGCTGAACAACGGGATGAACCTGCTGAGCGTCGGCACCGACTGGCAGCAGGTCATCAAGGGGCTGGCGCTGCTGCTGGCGGTCGGCTTCGACGTCTGGAACAAGCGCAGGTCGGGGGCGTGAGGGGCGTACGCCGGGTGAAGGAGGTCACAGCGAGGGTGAGTTGAACACCACCCCGGAGTCCTCCGTATGGATGGGTGGCCCGCGTCCCCCGCGCGGGCCGCCCTTCGACGGAGGTCCCCTTGCCTGACAACGTCACCTCGTTGTTCCGCAGCACCGCCGCGCACAGCCCTTCGATGGCGGCGCTGGTGCGGGAGAGCGACGGTGCGGGTCCGGTGGACTTCTGCATCCCCTGCAACCCCTACTTCCCGACGCCGGCGATGTTCGAGGAGATGGCGTCCCGGCTGCGCGAGATCATCACGTACTACCCGAGCAGCGCCGACACCATCACGGCCGAGCTGTGCCAGTTGCTCCAGCTGCCGCCGCAGTGCGTGGCGATGGGCAACGGGTCGACCGAGCTGATCACCTGGATCGACCATCTGCTGGTCCGCGAGTCGCTCGCGGTGCCGGTGCCGACCTTCGGCCGCTGGACCGACCAGCCGATGGAGACCGGCAAGCGGGTCGACATGTTCCCGCTCCCGGAGGCAGGCGGCTTCGCGCTGGACCTCGGCCGGTACGCCGAGTTCATCCGGGCGCGGGGGACGCGGGTGGCGGTCCTCTGCAACCCCAACAATCCCGACGGCGGCTTCCTGCCCCGGCAGTCGGTGGTGCAGTTCATGGACGCGATGGCCGATCTGGACCTGGTCGTGATCGACGAGTCGTTCCTGGAGTTCGCGGACGCCGAGGCGGAGCCGAGTGTGGTGCAGGAGGCGATGCTCAGGCCCAACGTGATCGTGCTGCGCAGCCTCGGCAAGAACTTCGGGCTGCACGGCATCCGGTTCGGGTATCTGGTGGCCAATCCGGGCCTGGCGAACAAGGTCCGCTCGATGCTGCCCAAGTGGAACCTCAACTCCTTCGCGGAGTACGTGGTGTTCATGCTGAAGGAGCACCGCGCCGAGTACACGCAGAGTCTGCTTCAGGTGCGGCGCGACCGGCTGGAGATGGCCAGCCAGTTGTCCGCGCTGCCGGGGCTCACCGTCTATCCCTCGCAGGGCAACTTCCTCTTCGTGCGCCTCCCTGTGGGCGCCGAGGGCACCGTGGTCCGGGACCGGCTGCTCACCGAGCACCGGATTCTGGTGCGCGAGTGCGGCAACAAGATCGGTTCGTCCAGCCGCTTCCTGCGGCTCGTGGTGCGCCCCGAGACCGACGTCCACCGTCTGGTGGCCGGCCTGGAGCAGGTCCTCTACGAGCCCGCGGTGCCCGAGCTGGGCTACAGCTCCGGTACGGCGGCGGTGGACCGGCTGGTCGGCGAGACGAACGGCGCCGGAGCCCGGCTGACCGCCTCCTCCGGCTCCCCCGTCATCGCCGCCGCCCTGGCCGCCGG
>NZ_MUNH01000159.1:0-19135 GCF_002154615.1 Streptomyces recifensis | reverse complement strand
CCCGCAGCCCCCCCGTACCCCAAGGAGTCGATCCACCATGGCGAGCGATGCGCCGACCGCCCACGCATCCGACCTCGACTGGCTGCTGAGCGGCCTCGTGCAGCGTGTGCCGCACACCAGCAGCGCGGTGCTGCTGTCCTGTGACGGCCTGGTGAAGTCCGTGCACGGGCTGGACCCGGACAGCGCCGACCACATGGCCGCGCTCGCCTCCGGCCTGTACTCGCTGGGCCGCAGCGCGGGTGTCCGGTTCGGGGACGGCGGGGAGGTGCGGCAGGTCGTGGTCGAGCTGGACTCCACCCTGCTGTTCGTCACCACCGCGGGCTCCGGCACCTGTCTGGCCGTGCTCGCCGGGCGCGAGGCCGACGCCGCCGTGCTCGGCTACGAGATGGCGATGCTGGTCAAGAGCGTCCGTCCGTACCTCGTCACCGCGCCCCGTCAGCCCGCCGCCGACCCGACGGCGATGAGGCCGTGAGCGTGGCCGCCGTGGGCGAGGGGCCCTGGCTCGACGACGCGGCCGGGCGGCTGGTACGGCCGTTCACCGTCAGCAACGGCCGTACCGAACCCAGCGTCGCGCTGGACCTGATCTCCCAGGTGATGGCCACCGGAGTCTCCCCGCTCGGCTATCTCGGCCCCGAGCACGCGCAGGCGCTCGACGTGTCCCGCGCGCCCGTCTCGGTCGCCGAGGTCGCCGCGCACCTGAGGCTGCCGGCCGTGGTCACCAAAGTGCTGCTCTCGGACCTCGTCGACTGCGGGGCGCTGACCACCAAGCCCCCCGCCTTCCACCACAACCCCACTGACCGGTCTCTGCTGGAGGCAGTGCTCGATGGACTACGACGACAGCTCTGACCCGTACAGCCCCGATCCGTTCCCCACCGCGCTCAAAATCCTGGTGGCGGGCGGATTCGGGGTGGGCAAGACGACCTTCGTGGGCGCGGTCAGCGAGATCGCGCCGCTCAGCACGGAGGAACTGCTCACCACGGTCGGCGCGGCCACCGACAACCTGGACGGCATCGAGAACAAGGTCGAGACGACCGTCGCCATGGACTTCGGCCGGATCACCCTCGACCCCCGGCACGTCCTGTACCTGTTCGGCACGCCCGGCCAGGAACGGTTCTGGTTCATGTGGGACGAGCTGTCCGAGGGCGCCCTCGGCGCGGTCATCCTGGCCGACACCCGCCGCCTGGAGGAGTGCTTCGCCGCCGTCGACTTCTTCGAGGAACGCGGCGTCGCCTTCATCGTGGCCGTCAACGAGTTCGACGGCGCCTTCCGCTACGACCCCGACGAGGTACGCGCCGCACTCGACCTGAGCCCCGCCGTCCCGGTCGTCCCCTGCGACGCCCGCATCTCCAGCTCCGGCGTGCAGACCCTGCTCACCCTCGTGCGCCACCTCCTGGCCCACGTCCCGGCACCCGTGCCCGCGCAGGGAGCCCCCGCCCAGGGAGCGCGGTCATGATGTACGAACCGGTCCGCCGGGTCCGGGGTCTGCTGCTCACGCCGGAGGACAAGGAGGCTCCGGCCCGCACCTCCCGGCTGCGCCGCCTCGGCCTCGGGGAGCGCGCCGAACCGGCGCTCGACGCCTTCGCCGACCACCTCGCCCAGGTCACCGGCGCGCCGTACGCCATGGTCAACTTCATCGGCGAGCAGCAACAGTTCTTCGCCGGCCTCAGTGCCCCGCCCACCGGCCCCCTCACCCGTGAGGACGGCACCGGCCGGGTGCTGCCCCGCGAACACGGGTTCTGCCCCCATGTGGTCGTCCGCCACAAGGCCCTGGTGCTGGAGGACGTCCGTGACTACCCCCGCTTCGCCGGCAACCCGATCGTCGACGACCTCGGCATCCGCTCCTATATGGGCGCCCCACTCATCGACAGCTCCGGCATGGTGCTCGGCACCGTGTGCGCCGCCGACACCGAGCCGCGCACCTGGGGCAGGTCCGGGCTTGAGGCCATCAAGGGGATGGCCGCCGAACTCGCCGTACGCATCGAACGGGCCGCCGACGACGGTCTGCCCATCTGAACGAACGTAAATAGGACTGGAGTTGAGCCGAAGCCCCCGACGCGTGAAGGAAACCTGTGGCGCCGGTTAAGAAAAGCTCGATGGATTCCGGTCGGCGCATACGGCAGATTGCGGGGTGATTCCACCCCTCGGACCCGGTGCGGACGCCTCGGCGAGCCCGTACGGCCGGGCCTCACCCACAGGAGCCGTAGCGTTGAAGGCGCTGGTCAAGGAGAAGGCGGAGCCCGGTCTCCGGCTCATGGACGTGCCCGAGCCCGAAATGGGTCCCGGTGACGTGCTCATCAAGGTCATGCGGACCGGCATCTGCGGCACCGACCTCCACATCCGGGCCTGGGACGGCTGGGCGCAGCAGGCCATCCGCACCCCGCTGATCGTGGGCCACGAGTTCGTCGGGCAGGTCGTGTCCACCGGCCGCGACGTCACCGACATCCGGGTGGGCGACCGGGTCAGCGGCGAGGGCCACCTGGTGTGCGGCAAGTGCCGCAACTGCCTCGCCGGCCGCCGCCACCTGTGCCGCTCCACCATCGGCCTGGGCGTGGGCCGCGACGGCGCCTTCGCGGAGTACGTGGCGCTGCCCGCGTCCAACGTGTGGGTGCACCGGGTCCCCGTGGACCTGGACATCGCCGCCGTGTTCGACCCGTTCGGCAACGCCGTGCACACCGCGCTGTCCTTCCCGCTGGTCGGTGAGGACGTGCTGATCACCGGCGCGGGCCCGATCGGTCTGATGGCCGCGGCCGTCGCCCGGCACGCGGGCGCCCGCAACGTCGTCGTCACCGACGTCAGCGAGGAGCGCCTCGAACTGGCCCGCAAGATAGGAGTGAGCCTGGCACTGAACGTCTCGCGCTCCACCATCGCGGACGGTCAGCGGGAGCTGGGCCTGCGTGAGGGCTTCGACATCGGCCTGGAGATGTCCGGCCGCCCCGAGGCCATGCGCGACATGATCGCCAACATGACGCACGGCGGCCGCATCGCCATGCTGGGCCTGCCGTCGCAGGAGTTCCCGGTGGACTGGTCCCGGATCGTCACCTCGATGATCACCATCAAGGGCATCTACGGCCGGGAGATGTTCGAGACCTGGTACGCCATGTCGGTCCTCCTGGAGGGCGGCCTCGACCTCGCCCCCGTGATCACCGGCCGGTACGACTACCGCGACTACGAGGCGGCATTCGAGGACGCGGCCAGCGGCAAGGGCGGCAAAGTGATCCTGGACTGGACCGCGTAACCCCCGTCAGCACCTTCGAAGGAGCCCCCCATGTTCGACACCGTCCGCGACGACCTCCGCGCCACCCTCGACGAGATCCGCGCCGCCGGACTGCACAAGCCCGAGCGCGTCATCGGCACCCCGCAGTCCGCGACCGTCGAGGTCACCCGGGGCGGCCGCCCCGGTGAGGTCCTCAACTTCTGCGCCAACAACTACCTGGGCCTGGCCGATCACCCCGAGGTGATCGCCGCCGCCCACGAGGCGCTCGACCGCTGGGGCTACGGCATGGCCTCCGTGCGCTTCATCTGCGGCACCCAGGAGGTCCACAAGGAGCTGGAGGCCCGCCTCTCGGCGTTCCTCGGCCAGGAGGACACGATCCTCTACTCCTCCTGCTTCGACGCCAACGGCGGTGTCTTCGAGACCCTGCTCGGCGCGGAGGACGCGGTGATCTCCGACGCCCTCAACCACGCCTCGATCATCGACGGCATCCGCCTGTCCAAGGCCCGCCGCTTCCGCTACGCCAACCGCGACCTCGCCGACCTGGAGACCCAGCTGAAGGAGGCGACCGCGGGCGGCGCCCGGCGGAAGCTGATCGTCACCGACGGCGTCTTCTCGATGGACGGCTACGTCGCCCCGCTCGCCGAGATCTGCGACCTGGCCGACCGCTACGACGCGATGGTCATGGTCGACGACTCGCACGCCGTCGGCTTCGTCGGCCCCGGCGGTCGCGGCACGCCCGAGCTGCACGGGGTCATGGACCGCGTGGACATCATCACCGGCACCCTCGGCAAGGCCCTCGGCGGCGCCTCCGGCGGCTATGTCGCGGCCCGCGCCGAGATCGTCGCCCTGCTGCGCCAGCGCTCGCGCCCGTACCTGTTCTCCAACACCCTCGCCCCGGTGATCGCCGCCGCCTCCCTGAAGGTCATCGACCTGCTGGAGTCCGCCGACGACCTGCGGGTGCGGCTCGCCGAGAACACCGCGCTGTTCCGCTCCCGCATGACCGAGGCCGGCTTCGACATCCTCCCCGGCGACCACGCCATCGCCCCGGTGATGATCGGCGACGCCTCCGAGGCGGGCCGGATGGCCGAACTGCTGCTGGAGCGCGGCGTGTACGTGATCGGCTTCTCGTACCCGGTGGTTCCGCAGGGCAAGGCGCGCATCCGCGTCCAGCTCTCCGCCGCGCACTCCACCGAGGACGTCGACCGTGCCGTGGACGCCTTCATCGCGGCCCGCGCCGAGCTGGCGGGCTGACCCGCACGGCCGCCTTGCGATAATGGCGGCATGATCGAGGCGCGGCGGCTCCACATCCTCCGTGCGGTGGCCGACCACCGCACGGTCACGGCGGCGGCCGCCGCGCTCTATCTGACCCCTTCCGCCGTGTCCCAGCAGCTCACGGCGCTGGAGCAGGAGACCGGCCACCGCCTGGTGGAGCGCGGCGCGAAGGGCGTACGGCTCACCCCGGCCGGCGAGATCCTGCTCAGTCACACCAACGCCGTCCTCGCCCAGCTGGAGCGGGCCGAGGCGGAGCTGGCGGCGTACGGCAAGGGCGAGGCCGGGACCGTCACCGTCGCCGCCTTCGCCACCGGGATCGCCCAGGTCGTGGCGCCCGCCCTGGCCCGGCTCGGCCGGTCGGCGCCCGGCATAGGAATCCGGGTGCAGGACGCGGAGGGCGACGCGAGCCTCAGGATGCTGCTGGACCGGCAGGTCGACGTGGCGGTGGCCGTCGAGTACCGGGGAGCGCCGCCCGCCGACGACCCCCGGCTGACCCATCTCCCGCTGTACGCCGAGCCGTTCGACGCCGTCGTCCCGCTCGGGCACCGGCTCTCCGACGACGCCGAGGTCCCGCTCGCGGAGCTGTCCAAGGACCCGTGGATCGGGCCGTATCCAGGCAACCCCTGTCACGACGTGGTGGTACTGGCCTGCGAGAGCGCCGGCTTCCAGCCGCGTCTGGAGCACTCCTCGGACGACTTCCGCGCGGTGGTCGCGCTGGCCTCGGCCGACGCGGGCGTGGCCCTCGTACCCCGTTCCGCACTGCGCGGCATGGACCTGACGGGCGTGGTCGTACGGCCGGTGGACGGGGTGGCCCCCACCCGGCGGGTGTTCGCGGCCGTGCGCCGGGGCGCGGAGGGGCATCCGCTGATCCGGCCGGTGCTGGAGGCGCTGGGGCAGGCCGCGGCCGAGGGCTGAGCCGGGGCCGTTGTCAGTGCCGGGGGTTACGGTGCGTCGCATGCCGGACGCAGAAGACGTACGCCGTATCGCCCTGTCCCTGCCGGACACGACCGAGAAGACGGCCTGGAGCATGCCCACCTTCCGGGTGGCCGGGAAGATGTTCGCCACGCTCCCGGAGGAGGAGACCTCCCTCGCGGTGCGCTGCCCGAAGGAGGAGCGGGACGAACTGGTGCTGGCCGAGCCGGAGAAGTTCTGGATCGCGGACCACGAGGCGGGCTTCGCCTGGGTGCGGGCGAGACTCGCGGCGCTGGACGGCGAGGACGAACTGAGGGACATCCTCGCCGACTCCTGGCGCCAGGCGGCCCCCGTACGGCTGCTGGAGGAGCATCCGGGGCTGGGGGTGCCGCAGGAGCGCTAGGCGCTGACCGCGCCCGCCCCGACGAACGCGCCGATCCGTTCCCGCAAGGCCCGGGCGTCCAGGCCGTGGGCGGCGAGGTGCTCGTCCAGGGTGCCGTACCGGCGCAGCTCGCGGCGGCCGACGCCGAGGCCGAGCACGCGGTGCGGCGCGTCGGCGAGGGCCTCCGTGGCGGCGCGGGTCGAGGTGCCGGCGAGGTAGGGCTCGACCAGGACCACGTCGGTGCCGGCCGCCTCGGTGGCCCGGCGCAGGGCGGCCGTGTCGAAGGGGCGGACGGTCGTCGCGTAGAGCACCGTCACGTCCAGGCCCTCGGTCGCGGCGAGGACGGCGTCCAGCATCGGGCCGACCGCGACGACGACCCCGGTGCGGCCCTCGCGCACGGTGTGGAAGCGGGCGCCGTCGACCGGGAGGGGGAGCCGGTTGCGCTGGAGGGAGAGACGTACGTACACCTTGTCGTCGCCCGCCGCGACGGCGTGCCGGAGCAGGGTCTCGGCCTCGTCGGGGTGGCCGGGGACGTGCACGGTCCAGCCGTCCAGGGTGTCCAGGAGGGCGACGTCACCGGGTGACATGTGGGTCTGGCCGCCGGCCGGCCAGTCGAAGGAGGCGCCCGCGCTGACCAGCACCGCGCCGGTGTCCTGGTGGCCGAGGTCCAGCTTGACCTGCTCGAAGGGGCGCTCCACGAGGAACGCGGCGAAGGTGTGCACGATGGGTCGCATCCCGGTGAGCGACAGCCCGGCGGCGGCGCCGACGAGGAGCTGCTCGCGGATGCCGACGTTGATCAGCCGGTCGGGGTGGCGGCGGGCGGCGTCCGTGAACGCGTCCCGGCCGATCTCGGCGAGGACGACCGCGACCCGTGGGTCCTCGTCCAGCAGCCGGGAGGCGACGGTGCCGAACCGGTCACGCATGGTTTCCATGATTTCCACGAGGGGGGCCTTTCTGATCCGGTCAGCGGGCGTTCTTCGGTTCCACACGGGCGACGACCGCGTGCGGGCGGCCGGGGTGCGGGGCGGTGAAGGCTTCGTACAGCGCGGCGTGGTCGCGTCCGTCGACGGTGGCGGTGGACCAGTTCGCGGCCTCGAACCGGGCGGCGATGCCGCCGGACAGGGCGTGGCTGGCGGAGGCGTTGTCCACGACCACGGTGTGCAGGCGGTCCAGGCCGGCCGCCCCGGCGTAGGCGATGGCCTCGTGGTTGCTGCCCTCGTCCAGCTCGGCGTCCCCGATCAGCACCCACACGGCCGGATCGGTGAGCCCCTGCGCCCGCAGCCCGAGCGCGCTGCCGACGGCGAGCGGGAGCCCGTGCCCGAGCGACCCGCTGCCGATCTCCGCCCCCGGCACGAGCACCCGGTCCGGGTGATGCCCGAGCGGGGAGTCGTACGACCCGAAGCCGGGCAGCCACTCCTCGGGCACGAACCCCTTCGCCGCGAGCACGGCGTAGTACGCCATCGGCCCGTGCCCCTTGCTCAGCAGGAACCGGTCCCGGTCCGTCGCCCCCGCCCGCTCGGGGGTGACGTCGAGCACCCGGTCGTAGAGCACCCACAGCACGTCGAGGGTGGAGGTCGCGGCGAAGCCGTGCTTCTCGTCGCCGGTCATCAGGCTCATGAGGCGGGGCAGATCGTCGTAGCCGTGGTCCGCTGTGATCGTCATGCCGACGATCCTGCAACCTCAAGCCCAGTTGAGGTCAACAACCGGGCGGTGCGCGAGCACCGACCGGAGTGCGGTAGAGTTTCCCTGCGCGTTTCGACCAGGGAAACCCCAGGTCAAACGGCATCGGGACGTGGCGCAGCTTGGTAGCGCACTTGACTGGGGGTCAAGGGGTCGCAGGTTCAAATCCTGTCGTCCCGACTTTACGAAGTCGCTGGTGAGGGCCGGTTACGGAGAAATCCGCAACCGGCCCTCGGCCGTTCTCCGGGGCCAGTCGGGGACCGCCCGCCTTCCGGATGCCCAGGACGGGCGGGGAAGAGGATGCGACGCTGGAGTGAGGGGCCCGCTCGTGGAGGTCCGAGTGCGTCTCATCGGTCCGGGGCCCTCTCCACACGCCTGGCGACCACGTCCCGGCGCGGCTCAAGGGATGCGACGCAGAACGGCGCGGTCACTCCGTGAGCCCGCCGGCCGGGGCATCACTCACCGAACGCCGCCGGGCCGCCTCACCGCGTGGATCCGGCCCGCCGGGACCATGGCCGCGCGACTACCCCCGAAGGCAGGTGTGTCCCATGCGCACGTCGACCCGTATCGCCGGTGCCCTCACCGGCTTGACCCTCACCCTCGGTGGTGCGGTCCTCGCCGCTCCCGCGGCCCGGGCGGACATCCCCGCCTGTGCACGGATGGCCGAACTGGCCGGGGCCACCGCTTCCGACTCCGTCACAGCCGCCTGCGGCCGTGGCGTGGTCGGAGACCTGCAGAGCTGTGTGACCGGGCTGACGGGGGCCGGAGTGGCGGGCGGCGCCGCGACCGGTGCCTGCCGGGCGGCGGCCCACGAACCGCGTTAGCGGACCGCGCGAGGCAGCCGCCCGCGGGCACCGGGCCGAGACAGGTGCAACCCGTCCTCTCCTCGACGCCCTTTGCAGCGCTGGCCGGTCGGCTTGGTTTATGCGACTTTCCGGGCCACACTCGCGCGGGAGCGCCCCGAGGCGCGGGACCGCGGGGCGCTCCTGGTGCGGGTTAGTCGATCTTCTCCCCGTTGTGCGAACCGCCCTTGCAGAGGTTGTCCGTCAGATCCGGCGTTCCGCCGCCCTGCTTGCACTCGGAAGGGGTGACGTTGGACGCGGCCCCCTGCGCGGTGGCGGTGGCGGCCCCTGCGAGACCGAGTCCGGCGAGGGCTGTCGTGGCGATGACGGCGGCGAGGAGTCGTCGAATGCGCATGTGTTTTCCCTTTCACGGATTGCCTCGGGTGGGGCACTTTTCAGGCTGATCTACCTCCATGTGGGTGACACGTCATGTTGCGCCATTCGGGTGACAGGGCTGTCGGCTGCGGGGCCGGTACGCGACCGTCGGCCGGGCCCGCAGAATTCGAACGACTCGCCGCTGCATAGGTTTTCGGAAAGCCTCTAAGGATCCCCGTCAATTGGATTCTTAAGCGGAATTTTCGGTTGGTTCCACGGAAAGTGCCCTTATTTTCATCATTCGGGCGTGTCGGTCATGTCTGACGCCAGCATGGTGATCGAGCGGAGGGGGTTTCCCCTCTCGCCGCAGAAAGGTAAGGAGACCTCAGTGGTCAAGCGCGCGGTGAAGTTCGGTCTCGTGGCAGCGGCGGCTGCGGCGATGCTGGTCGGACCGACCGGCTTCGCGACAGCTGCCGGTACGGGAACGATGCACATCGTCGAGGGCAAGACGGTCACGCTGCCCGTATCGCCCGGCAACGGATATGCCGGTGACGCGGCGGCCTCGGCCACGTGTCCGGCGGGGGAGGTCCTCACAGGCGGCGGCGCCGAGGTGAAGGCCGGAAACTCGTACGTCCAGCGCTACAACCTCGCGGCCAGCAGGCCGATCGGCAACGAGACGTGGTGGGCCTACGCCACGAACAGTGACCCCAACAACCCGGGCACGCTCCAGGCATTCGCGATCTGCGCGAAGGTGACCAACGTGGATGTGATCCACACTCCCTGAGTGCTCCTGAGCCGGTCAGGGCACGGTGCCATCCGCGGGGCACCGGTGTCCGCCCAGTTCAGACCGGAGACAGTCGCAGATCAGGGCCGGTTTCGGAGTCATCCGAGACCGGCCCTGGGTCGTTCCTCCGTGGGCTCAGGCGTCGTGCTGATGCTGGAGCCACTGCTCGTAGGACGTGCTGCCCACGCGGGCGTCCGGGGGCGCGACGATGGCGTCCCGGGGGACCCGGCCGAAGAGGCCGGCCTCCTCGTCGACCGTCACGTGCCGGCCGTCCGGGTGGGCGCGGAGGGTGAGGCGGGCCAGTTCGTCCAAGGGGAAGACGTCCGGGCCCCCGATGTTGATGATGCCGTTGCGGGGAGGGGCGGTGGCGGCCTCGGCGAGGGTGTCGACCAGGTCTTCGACGGCGACCGGCTGGAGGCGCGTGGTGGGCAGTCGCACGGTGTCGCCCGATGTCGTCCAGGACATGATCGGCTCGATGAAGTCCATGAACTGGGTGGCGCGCACGATCGTGTACGGGACGGGGCCCGCCTCCAGGAGGCGTTCCTGCTCCAGCTTCGCCCGGTAGTACGCCACGTCCGGCACCTGGTCGATGCCGACGATCGACAGGAGGACCACGTTCCCCACCCCGGCCTGGTCGGCCGCGTTCAGCAGCGTCTCCGTCGTGGTGCGGAAGAACGGGACGGCGGTCTCGTCGAAGCCGGGGGCGTTGATCGTGTTGACGACGGTGTCGGCCCCCGCCAGCGCCTCCGGTACGCCCTCGCCCGTCAGCAGGTCGACCCCGGTGGAACGGTCGTGCGCGGTGACCTCGTGGCCCTCCGACCGCAGTTTCCTCACCAGGCGTGATCCGATGAATCCGCTCGCTCCGACGACGGCGATCTTCATACGAGGGGGTCCCTTCCGGTCGGCGGCAACGACTCGGCGGCAAGCGACTCGGCGTCAAGCCACTCAGCCACTCAGCGGCTCAGCGTCAGCGCGGCGGCCGCCGCAGAGGTGAGACCGGCCGCCGCGCCCAGCGTGTATCCGACACAGCGCAGCCGCAACACGCGATAGCGCTCCTCGTACTCGCTCCGCAGCGACCGGCAGCGGGCCGCGATGCGCTCCAGGTCCTGCTTGGCACGGCACAGGCTGTCGGAGACGTAGAGCTGCTCGATCTCCTCGCGCTGCGCCGTGGTCAGCCAGTCCATGCGCTCGACGAACTCCCGTGCCCGCTGCTCGGCCACCGCGATGGTGGCCTGCCACAGCAGATATCCCTCGACCTCGTTGCCGAGGCCGGTGCCTTCGGCTTCCTGCCCCGGCAGTCTGGTCATGGTGGTCTCCGGACTCAGTGCCCGATGGCGTACGCCTCGCGCTCCGCCCGCGCGATGTCCGGGTGGTGCAGGTCGAACGCCGGGGATTCGCTGCGGATGCGGGGGAGGGTGACGAAGTTGTGGCGCGGCGGCGGGCAGGAGGTCGCCCACTCCAGCGAACGGCCGTAGCCCCACGGGTCGTCCACCTCGACCGGCTTGCCGTACTTCGCCGTCTTCCAGACGTTGTAGAAGAACGGAAGCATGGACAGGCCGAGCAGGAACGAGGAGATCGAGGAGACCGTGTTCAGGGCCGTGAAACCGTCGGCGGCCAGGTAGTCGACGTACCGGCGGGGCATGCCCTCGGCGCCCAGCCAGTGCTGGACCAGGAAGGTGCCGTGGAAGCCGATGAACAGCGTCCAGAAGGTGATCTTGCCGAGCCGCTCGTCCAGCATCTTGCCGGTGAACTTGGGCCACCAGAAGTGGAAGCCGGCGAACATCGCGAAGACGACCGTACCGAAGACCACGTAGTGGAAGTGCGCCACCACGAAGTACGAGTCCGAGACGTGGAAGTCCATCGGCGGCGAGGCCAGGATGACGCCGGTCAGACCGCCGAAGAGGAACGTCACGAGGAAGCCGGTCGTCCAGAGCATCGGTGTCTCGAAGGAGACCGAGCCCTGCCACATGGTGCCGATCCAGTTGAAGAATTTGACGCCTGTGGGGACCGCGATGAGGAACGTCATGAAGGAGAAGAACGGCAGCAGCACACCGCCGGTGACGTACATGTGGTGCGCCCACACCGTCACCGAGAGACCGGCGATCGCGATCGTGGCCGCGACCAGGCCCATGTAGCCGAAGATCGGCTTACGGGAGAACACCGGGATGATCTCGGTGACGATGCCGAAGAACGGCAGCGCGATGATGTACACCTCTGGATGGCCGAAGAACCAGAAGAGGTGCTGCCACAGCAGGGGCCCGCCGTTGGCCGCTTCGAAGATGTGGGCGCCGAACTTGCGGTCCGCCTCCAGTGCCAGCAGCGCCGCCGCCAGCACGGGGAAGGCGAAGAGGACCAGCACGCTGGTCAGCAGCACGTTCCAGACGAAGATCGGCATGCGGAACATCGTCATGCCCGGAGCACGCATGCAGATGATCGTGGTGATGAAGTTGACCGAGCCGAGGATCGTGCCGAAGCCGGAGAAGGCCAGACCCATGATCCACAGGTCAGCGCCGACACCGGGGGTGCGGATCGCGTCATTCAGCGGTGCGTAGGCGAACCAGCCGAAGTCGGCCGCGCCCTGCGGAGTGATGAAGCCGCTGACCGCGATGAGCGAGCCGAACAGGTACAGCCAGTAGGCCAGCATGTTCAGCCGGGGGAACGCCACGTCGGGCGCGCCGATCTGGAGCGGCATGATCCAGTTCGTGAACCCCGCGAACAGCGGGGTGGCGAACATCAGCAGCATCACGGTGCCGTGCATCGTGAACGCCTGGTTGTACTGCTCGTTGGAGATGATCTGGATTCCGGGGCGCGCCAGCTCCGCCCGAATGAGCAGCGCCATCACGCCGCCGATCAGGAAGAACGCGAAGGACGTCGACAGGTACAGCGTGCCGATCGTCTTGTGGTCGGTGGTCGTCAGCCACTTGACGACGACACTGCCGGGCTGCCTCCGGTGGATGAGAAGCTCGTTCTCGCTCGAGTCCTCAGCCGCCGGCTCGGGCTGATTGATGATTGTCACAGGTCCCGCTTCTCCTGGTGCTCGAGTTCCACCCGCGCCGTGGCGTCAGTGACGGCCATCCTTGCGGTTCGGGCCGGACCCCGGCTTGCTGAGCGGCCGACACGCCGCCGATCGGGGGGTTTTGACACCCGCACGGAGTAGTGGGCCCGCGCGATGCTGCCGACCTGGCGGACACCGCCGCGGGCGATCCCGGCCGGGCGGTGAGGGGGGGACTGTCGGCCCCCGTTGTTCGTTGACTACCGTACGGTCCGCCCCGCCCGCACCGGCCGGGGCGGGACGGAGGACATCTTGCCGAGCCTGACCCTGGGCCCCCTGCTGCGCTACGTCGACGGCGCGTCCGCGACCGTCTGGGTCGAGACGAGCGGCCCCTGCACCGCGGAGGTGCGCTGCTCCGACGGCGCCAAGGGCACCGCGCACACCTTCCACATAGCGGGCCACCACTACGCCCTGATACCGGTGACCGGTCTCACCCCCGGCACCGAGGCGGAGTACGAGGTGCTGCTGGAGAGCGAGTCCGTGTGGCCGCCGGCCGACTCGCCCTTCCCGCCGTCCCGCATTCGCGTCCCCGGCCCCGACGACGGCCTGAAGGTAGCCTTCGGCTCCTGCCGCTGGGCCGCGCCGCCCGCCGACGGCGGCCACGACCCGGCCGGTCCGGACGCCCTCGACACCCTCGCCACCCGGCTCGTCGCGGGCGGCGAGCGCCCCGACGTCCTGCTGCTGCTCGGCGACCAGGTCTACGCCGACGAGACCTCGGAGGAGACCCAGAAGCGGATCGCCGCCCGCCGCGACCTGGAGGAACCGCCCGGCTCCCAGGTGGCGGACTACGAGGAGTACACCGGGCTGTACCGCGAGTCCTGGCTCGACCCGGAGGTGCGCTGGCTGCTGTCCACCGTGCCGAGCTGCATGATCTTCGACGACCACGACGTCATCGACGACTGGAACACCTCCGCCTCCTGGCTGGCCGACATGCGGGCCACGCCCTGGTGGCGCGAGCGGCTGCTGAGCGGCCTGATGTCCTACTGGGTCTACCAGCACATCGGCAACCTCGCCCCGGCCGACCTGGCCGCCGACCCGCTGTACACCGCCGTCACCTCGGCCGCCGACGGCACCGACGCGCTGCGCGCCTTCGCCGCCGAGGCCGACGCCGACCCCGCCTCGACCCGCTGGAGCTACCGCCGCGACTTCGGCCGGGTACGCGTGCTGATCGTGGACTCGCGGGCGGCGCGGGTGCTGGCCGAGGACGAGCGGGCGATGCTCGACCCGGCCGAGGAGCGCTGGCTGCGCGAGCAGGCGCTCGCCGACCGCGAGAACGTCGACCACCTGCTGATCGGGACCTCGCTGCCCTGGCTGATGCCCCACCTCGTGCACGACGCCGAGGCGTGGGACGCGGCGCTGTGCCGGGGCGAACGCGGCCCGCGCTGGGCCCGGTTCGGGGAGTGGCTGCGCCGGGCGGCCGACCTGGAGCACTGGGCGGCGTTCCCGGCGTCGTTCACCATGCTCGCGGACCTGATCGCCGAGGCCGGCTCGGGCCCGGAGGCACCGGCCACGATCAGCGTCCTCTCCGGCGACGTCCATCACGCCTATGTCGCCGAGCCGGCCTGGAGGTCCACGGAGGTCGACTCCCGCGTCACTCAGCTCACCTGCTCGCCCGTGCACAACTCGGTACCCCGGTCGATGCGGTTCGGCTTCCGCTTCGGCTGGAGCCGGACGGCACGCGCGCTGGGACGCCTGCTCGCCCGGCACGGACGCTGCGCTCGACTCCCCGTCGTCTGGCGGCACACGGGCGGCCCCTGGTTCGGCAACCAGCTCATGACCCTGCACCTGCAAGGCCGTTCGGCCCGGCTGCTGCTGGAGCAGGCACGGTCGGCCAAGGGTGAGCGGGCCCGTCTGGAGAAGGTGACGGAGCGTCAGCTGTCATAGTGCGGGCTCGGAGCCGCTCCAGCGGAGCGTGACGTCCAGGTGGGCGCTGGTGCCCGCGCTCGTCAGGACGGCGCCGAGCTTGGCGTCCAGGGTGACACCGAAGGTGACCTCCACCTCGTCGGGCCGCTGGGCGACCTCACGGAACTGGCCGATCACCTCGGAGGCGGCGGCGGTGACCGGCCGCAGGGCCTCCCGCAGGCTCTCTGCCGCGCTCTCCAGCCGGGTGCCCAGGCCCACGGCCCCCGTTCCGGTGCGGGTGGGCGGGGCGACGAGAACGCGGGTTCCGTCGTCGAGGGTGAACTGGATGGCGTCCGCCATGGGGTCTCCTGGAGGTCAGCGGGGTTTCGGCGTGCTGCACAGCGGGGTGGGCGCGGACTTGGGCGAGCGATAACCGAGTTGCTGCTGGACCTTGTCGAGTGCGGTCAGCAGTGGCCCCGGCTCCTTGCCGTTCGCGTAGTCCAGCACCGCCCGGTAGAACGCGGCGGACACATCGGGGTCCATCGCGTCGGCGGCGCTGAAGCAGAGCGTGAAGTCGGGGGAGCGGAGTATCCCGGCGATCCGGCCCTGGATCGCGTTGTCGTACTCCGTCACCTTCCGGTTGGCGGAGACCGCGAAGCCGGGTTCGTTCACCCAGGTCCGCTGGGCCTCGGTGCTCGCCAGGTAGGTGATGAAGGCGTCGGCGCCCTCGTTCCCGGTGAACTTGCCGACGAAGTCCGCCGAGACCTCCAGGGCGTCGCGCGAGGACGGGACGTAGGTGTACTGGTCGTCGCGCACCCGGGCGGAGCTGAACGGCATCGCCGAGAGGGAGCCGTGGCTCAGTGCACACCCTCGCGCGTCCTTGCTGCCCGCGGCCTGGCGGAAGTTCCGCGCGGTCGCGCCCTTCAGGCCGGCGCCCACCGTCTTCCCCCACGCGGTCCACGCGTCCCTGACGGGCCCCTCGGCCCACTCCGCGGTGCCTGAGGCCCAGTCGGTGTACGCGTCGACGCCCGCCCCGGAGAGCACCAGGTCCGCGATCCAGTCGGCCCCCGGCCAGCCGGAGGTCGGCCCGGACTCCAGCCCGAGGCACCAGCGGTACCGGCCGGGCCGGCCCGGTGAAGGCGGCTCGGTGGACCGGGCGTCGTACCAGATCAGGCTCTTGAGGTCGGCCTTCACGGGGACCGCGTACACATCCCGGCGGTACGTGCCGAGGGCGCGGAAGGGCTCGACGTACGCGCTCGTGTCGACGTCGAGTTTCCGGAGCGCGTCCTCCGCCCGGTACTTGGTGATCGCGCCCACGCTGGGCAGTACGGCCAGGTCGGGCTTGGCGTCGGCGCCCACCGCCGCGTCGAGCTGCTGGGTGAGGGCGCGGGTGACCTGGGGTTCCACGTCGATGCCGGGGTGGCCGCGCTCGAAGTCCTTGACGACCGCGTAGAACGCCTGGAACTCGGTGCCGGACCAGGGGACCATGATCGTCACCTTGCTCCGCTCCGGTCCGCCGCACGAGACGGACGCCAGGAGCAGCCCGAGGATCAGGGCGCAGCGCAGGAGGGGTGCCGTGGGCCGTCTCATGGGCGAGGGAACCTGTACTCGGCGAGCCGGGGACGGTACGCCAGGTACCCGAGCGCACCGGCGGCGGCGAGCACGGGCAGTGCGATCGCCACGCTCGGCGGGTTCATCGTGCACATGGGGACGCTGATCGACGCGGTGGCCAGCGGGGCCAGGACGAGGGCCGGGCCGGGGTAGCGCCGGAAGCGGTGGACGACGAGACGGCCGGTGACGCCGGCCAGCAGCATCACGACCGCCAGCGGGCCGAGGAACAGGGTCCGCAGGAGGGCGGGGTCCCGCCAGCCCGAGCTGCGCTGGCGGTCGCGGGCGTCGGCCTCCAGAGCCTTGAGGTCCATGAGTGACTGCTTGAGGCCGCCCGTGAAGGGGACCGGGTCCCCGCCGTCGTACTCGGGCTCGTCGTCCAGCGCGTCGCGGGCGCGGTCCAGGCCCGGTCTGCCGTCCAGGACCGCCGTGTTGGCCGACTGCACGCAGGTGGTCAACTGGCCCTGAACGAACTGGATGTGGCTGAGCCCCTGTTCCCCGGCCGCGTTGCCCTCGGTGGCCGAGGTGAGGTGGGAACTGACGCGGGCGGTGGCGTTGGCGAAGTCGCCGCTGGTGCCGATCAGGTCGATCGCGCCGGTCCGGGAGACGGCCTTCAGCGCGGTGTCGGCCGCCCCGGCCTGGTCGTAGGCCGCGCCGATGTGCCGGATGGCCGTCGTCGTACGGTCGGCGGCGGTGATCTGCTCCTCGGCCCTGTTCGCCACCACCAGGTACAGCAGCGCCGTCACCGCCACCATCGTCAGCACGCCCGCCCGCAGCCACCGCAGCATCACGACCGTGTGGGGCGCGCGCGGCCACCCCCCGGTCACCACGCGTCCACCGGGCCTCCGGCCCCGAACGGGTGGCCGCACTCCTCGCAGAACTTGGCGGCGGGGGAGGTCGCCGTCGTGTCGCACCTGGGGCACACCCGGGGCAGACCGGTGTCCCGCACGGAGAGTTCACGCGACTCGGCCGGGCGGCTCACGGTCTTGGTGGAGTCGACACCGATGCGGAGCATCTGTCCACGGGAGGCGTCCCGCCTGAGCCGCGGCCGGCCGTCCGGGCCGGTGGTCGCCACCGCGCGCAGCAGCCGCAGGCGTGCCGTGTCCCCGAGGGACTCCGCGAGGCCGGTCGCCAGGCGCAGTTCGTGATCCGCGCGGTCGAGGTCGCCGCGCAGCTGGGCGTCCGCGCAGGCGCGCATGGCCATACCGAGTTCGCGCTCGTTCTCGACGCGGGTCAGGTCGGGGGAGCGGACCATGCCGAAGCCGGGGGTCGCTCGGCGGCGTACGGCCATGGCCGCGCTCTCGGAGCAGGGGCGGCGGGTGCCGTCGGGGAACTCGGCGTGCAGGGTGACACGGGCGGCGCGCATCAGCTCGTCGACGGCCAGAGTGTCGGGGTCGAAGCGGAGGGACACCTGGTACTGGCGGGATTCGGCGGGCCAGGAGCCCAGGGGGACATGGGTTTCGCCGTCTCGTGACTGACGACTCGTCAAGTCCGCCTCGATGGGGCGTGTCTGCCGTACGAACGCGAGCCGGAAGCGGCTGTTGAGGCGCAGGCCCAGGTACAGCCGGGGGACCACGATGCGTTGCGCCTCCCGCATGAGGCGGGTGAAGTCCTCGGTGAGGTCCGCGATGGTGACGACCGCCTCGGCGGTGCCGTGCAACGCCTGGGTGATGCGCAGGAGTTCGTCGTGATGCCAGTCCTCGCCCAGGCCCCGTGCGTGGCAGATGAACCGGTCGGCGCACGAGGCGAGGATCTCCGCGAGCTGTTCGGGGGTCTCGTGCTCGTCCTTGCCGTCCGTGTAGAGCACCGCGTGGCGCACCGTGCCGGGGGACTCCACCGAGGCGAAGAGATCACGCGCACGGTCGAGCCACTGGCCGATCGCCGTTCCGCCCTCGGCGAGCTGCCCGGCGACCCGGAGCTTGGCGTCCTCGCGGGACCGGGCGTCCACGACGGCCATACCGCCCGTCGGCGGGAAGATCACCTCGGCCTGATGGTTGCCGGCGACGATGGCCAGCAGGGTGCCGTCGCGCAGGGTGTCGATGGCCGCGCGCATCGCGCGCTTCGCCTCGTCCAGTTTGTGCCGGGACATCGACAACGACCGGTCCATGATGAGGACCTGGGCGCTCCGGACCCGCGGTGACGGGCCGGCGGCGGAGTGTGCGGTGACGGTGATCAGGGCGTCCGCGCGCCGCTCGTCGAAGGGCAGGTCCGCGGGCGAGTCCACTTCCAGGGCAAAGCTGAGCCCCAAGGGTGTCCTGTCCCCCACCGGCACCACCCGATCTGTCGCTGCGCTTCGTTGCGGAGCGTGCTCCCGTCATCGACGGAACGTCTTACAAGCTTAGCGGTCAGGGTGCGGCTCCGGAACGGGTGTGACCCGATCTGTCGCGCTTTCCCCACCATCCCCAACGCAAGGCCGGACGCAGCTTGTTCGCCAGATCCACCAGGGCGACGTACTCACGCTCGGTGGACGCGTGCGGGCCGAGGGCGCGGACGGCGTCGGACAGTTTCAGCCGGTCGCGGGTGCGCAGGAACTCCGCGTACTGGATCTCGGCGCGGAGCGCGGCGGCCACCGCGTCGGTCACGTCGAGGCCGGGCAGGGCCGCCCTGGCCCGGTCCACGTCGTCCTCGGTGGGAGGCGCGAGGTCCGGGCGGACCATGACGCGCAGCCGCACCGCCGCCACGCCCGCCTCGCGTTCGTAGCGGAACTCCTTGGCCAGCTTCTCGGCGACCTCGACCGCCTTGGCGCGCTCCCCGGCCCGCAGCAGTACGCGGGCCAGCCCGAAACCGGCCGCGCCGAGGGCGGGGGAGGTGTCGAAGACGGTGCCGTAGTGCGACCGGGCCGCCGTGCGGTCGCCGCGCAGTTCGGCGCACAGGCCGAGGGCGAGGCCCGGTATCAGCTCACCCGGCAGCGCCCTGCGTACCTCGGTGAACGCGACGGCGGCCCGCTGCGGGTGCCCGTCGGCCAGGGCGATCAGGCCGCAGTACCAGCCGGTGAGCCAGTGCCAGTCGGGCAGGCCCGCCGCAGCGAGCCGCTCGGCCGCCCCCTCGGCGTCCCTGCGGCGCAGGGCCAGGCGGCTCTCGGTGAGCACACCTCCGGCGCCCGGATCGTCGGGGTCGGACAGGGGGGCCGGAAGGGTGGCCGCCACGTCGCCGGGGTCCGGGGTGCGGAACGGTGGGGCCATCTCCAGCAGCGCGTCCCGGTCCGGCCGCGCCTCGGCCCAGTGGGTGAGGG